>JAZNHK010000171.1:0-13714 GCA_045576915.1 Acutalibacteraceae bacterium | reverse complement strand
TGGCGGTAAACCTCGGGGTTAAGGGCTTCGCCTGCTGTTGTCATATGCTTAACAGAGGAGAAATCGTATTTAGAAATATCCTGTTTAATCATCATTCTGAGCATTGTGGGCGGTGCACAGAAGGTTGTAATATTATGTTTTGCAAACATTGGCAAGATATCTGCAGCATCAAAGCGGTCAAAGTCATATACGAAAAGAGCAGCTTCGCAGAGCCACTGTCCGTAGAATTTACCCCACATTGACTTTGCCCAACCTGTATCGGAAATGGTGAAATGAAGACCATCAGGGTCAACATTGTGCCAGTATTTAGCAGTATGGAAATGACCAAGTGCATAAGTATAGCTGTGAGCGGCAATTTTAGGATAGCCTGTTGTTCCTGATGTAAAGAACATCAGCATTAAATCGTCACCACCGGGAGCATTCTCCCCTCTCTCATAATGAGAGCTGAAGAGCTTGCACTCTTCATCATAGTTTCTCCAACCCTTACGTTCTTCGCCAACCGCGATTTTTATTTTAAGGTCGGGGCATTTTGCTGCAGCCATATCAACCTGATTGGCAACATCGCCATCCGTTGTGCAAAGAATTGCTTTAACTCCTGCAGCCTGAAAACGATATTCAAGGTCGTGCTCCTGAAGCTGGTTAGGAGCAGGAATACCAATAGCACCCAATTTATTAAGACCGAGCATTGCAAACCAATACTGATAGTGGCGCTTGAGAATAAGCATAACTCTGTCGCCTTTTTTGATACCCAAGGATTTGAAGTAGTTAGCTGCCTGAGCAGAGCCTCTTTTCATATCCTTGAAAGTAAATCTTCTTTCAGTCTTATCTCTTGCAATATGAAGCATTGCCAACTTATCGGGCTCTCTGTCTGCAAGAGCGTCAATAAGGTCATAGGCAAAGTTGAAGCTTTCTGTATTTTTGAATTTGATTGATGTAGGTGTACCCTTTTCGTTACGCTCAACATCAATAAACTGATGATAGATTCTTTCCTTTTTATCCTCTTTTAGCTTTTCGGGTGCTTTGTATTCCTCTGTCTTCACATGCTGAAGCTCGGGAATCGGCTCACCTGATGGGTTAAGGACAATAGCATAGAAAGTACAATCCTTACCGTCAACGGCAATCATACCGTGCGGAGTAAGAGAATCATAATAGATACTGTCACCGGGTCCGAGGATTTCGGAGTGTTCGCCAACCTGAACCTTTAATTTACCTTCAACAACAATGTCAAGCTCCTGACCATCGTGAGAGGTAAGCTCAATATCTTTATTCTGATTTTCTTCGCTATATGTAGCCTCAACAAAAAGAGGTTCAGCAATCTTATTTTTAAATTTGGAAGCAAGGTTGAAATAAGTCATACCGTGAGCTTTTTCAATCTTCTGTCCTTTACCAGCTTTTGTGAAAACATAGTTTGTAAGCTTGGGTGTGCTACCCTCAATAATGCTTGAAACATCAACATTAAATGCAAGAGCACAACGGTAAATGAAAGCAAAGTTAAGGTCGCTTTCGCCGTTTTCACAAGCAAGATATTCACTTTCGCTTACACCTGTTTTTTCTGCCATTTCAGCAGCGGTGTAGCCTTCAATTTCACGTAACTCTCTTATACGTGCGGCCATTTCCTTGATTTTAAAATCAAGACCGGTCATTTTGTCCATAAGTTCTATCCTCCTGAATTTCGCTAGGGACACAATAAAAAACTCGTCCCAAAGATATTCTTTGAGACGAGCAAAATTTAAAATTTATACCCGCGGTACCACTCAAATTGCAGTTAAAAAACTGCCTCTCTCGAAGTCCATCAACTTCTATGCCTTTACGCAGCAATCACGGAGAGGTTCTACTAAGCCAAAGCCTTTCTTCCTCCCGGCTCGGAAACTACAAACATCAATCGCTCAACCTATGGCTTGCACCAACCGCCACTTCTCTGAAAGGTGAAATAATTGCGTCCTTTTCTTCAACGCCTTTTATTTAATTTTCTCAAAGATAACACAATATAAAATAAATGTCAAGTTTTTTATTAAAAATATTAAGTTGCAAGTAGCAAATGGCAAGTGGCAAGTTAAAGGTCTGCGACGCTATTATAACGCCGACCGCAAGTCCCGAAATTTTGCATTTTGCATTTTACATTTTGCATTTTTTATCAAAGCTTATTTCTTATAATCTTACCACTGATAGTCTTTGGTAACTCGTCACGGAAAACAACAATTCTGGGATATTTATAAGGAGCGGTGTTCTCCTTAACATATTTCTGGATTTCCTTTTTAAGTTCTTCTGTTCCCTCTGTACCGGGTGTTAAGACGATACTTGCCTTAACAACCTGTCCTCTTACCTCATCGGGTGCTGCGGAAACGCCACATTCAAGAACATAAGGAAGCTCCATAATAACATTTTCAATCTCGAATGGTCCTATACGATAACCGGATGATTTGATAACATCATCAACACGACCAACATACCATAAATAACCATCTTCGTCACGCCAAGCGGTATCACCTGTATGGTAAAGACCATCATGATAAACCTCTTTGGTTGCTTCTTCATTGTTGTAATAGCCAAGGAAGAGACCGCACGGAACAGTTGAATCCGTATGGATAACTATTTCGCCGGTTTCACCATCTGCAACAGGTCTGCCGTCAGGGTCAACAACATCAACATCATAAAGAGGTGTGGGCTTACCCATTGAACCAATCTTAATATTAGTACCCTTAAGAGTAGCGATAGAAAGAGTTGTTTCTGTCTGACCGAAGCCTTCGTGAATGCGAAGGCCTGTTGATTTTTCAAACTGCTTGAAAACCTCAGGATTAAGTGCCTCACCTGCTGTTGTTGCATGTTGAATTGATGAAAGATCATACTGAGAAATATCCTGTTTTATAAGCATTCTGTACATTGTAGGTGGTGCACAGAAGGTTGTGATATTATACTTTGCAAACATGGGAAGAATCTTTGAAGCATCAAATCGTTCAAAGTCATATACGAAAACTGCACCTTCGCAAAGCCACTGACCATAAAGTTTACCCCAGAGAGCTTTACCCCAGCCTGTTTCGGAAATTGTAAAGTGGATACCGTCTCTCTGAACACAATGCCAGTACTTTGCTGTAATAAAGTGTCCGAGAGGATATTTGTGGCTATGAGTAGCTATTTTGGGATAGCCTGTTGTACCCGAAGTAAAGAGCATAAGCATCGGGTCATCGCCGCAGGGAGCATCTTCACCGCGAACAAATCGACGGCTGAAGAGAGCATATTCATCATCAAAGCTATGCCAGCCATCTTTTGTGCCGTTAGCAACAATTTTGGTTTTAAGAGAGGGACAATTTTTCTGTGCCTCATCTACATAATCTGTTGCTACACCGTCTGCAGTAACAACAACAGCTGAAACACCTGCCGCATTGAAACGATATTCATAGTCGTGAGTAACAAGCTGATTTGTTGCAGGAATTGCAACTGCACCGAGCTTATGAAGACCAAGAATTGCTAACCAGAACTGATAGTTTCTCTTAAGAACGAGGAGAACTCTGTCTCCTTTTTTAATGCCTAGAGATTTGAAATAGTTAGCAGCCTGAGAAGAGCCTTCTTTAATATCTTTAAATGTGAAACGACGTTCTGTTAAATCATCTGCAATATGAAGCATTGCAAGTTTTTCAGGATACCGTCTGCCGATTTCATCAACAACATCAAATGCGAAGTTGAATTCATCTTCATTTTGAAAGGTAATACCTGTGCAAACTCCATTTTCATCCTCTGTTGTTTTAATAAATTTATCACAGATAAGAGGGAAATTCTTTGGTGCTCTGCCCACATTAACTGTGTTCATATGAGTGTCAGCAGTTTCTTCATCCTCCGCCATAACCATAGCTAAGAAAAGGCAATCCTCACCATTAACGGCAATCATACCATGAGGGATTGAGCTTTTATAGTAAATACTGTCACCTTCGTGAAGAACTTCTGTATGCTCACCAATCTGAACCTTAAGAGAGCCCTTGATAACAAGGTCAAATTCCTGACCTGAATGAGTTGTTACCTCAATAGGCTTAGACTGAAGTTCGCTTGAGTATTCATATTTAACCCAATAGGGATTAGCGAGTTTATTTCTGAATTTGGGAGCAAGGTTCTGAATTAAAATACCTTCTTCATTGGCTGTTGTCTGTCCCTTACCTCTACGTGTTACATTATAAGTTGTAAGCTTTGCACTCTGTCCCTCAAGAAGGTCAGTTATTTCAACTTCAAAAGCAAGAGCACATTTATGGATAAATGTGAAAGGTAAATCCTCCTTGCCCTGCTCGAATGCAATATACTCTTCTAATGTAAGTTCGGTTTTTTCAGCCATTTCCTCAGCGGAAAAGCCGTAAATATCTCGGAGCTCACCGATACGCTTTGCAACCTCTGCAAGCTTGTTAGTAACTGAATTGTTCTGCATAATGATAGCCTTCTTTCAAAAGTATTATCAAAATCTCACAAATAAAAAACGCCCCAAAACAAAACCTTTTGGTTCTACTTTGAGACGAAAATCAATTCCGCGGTACCACTCAAATTGCAATCTGAAATTGCCACTCAGGAGTCCATCAACCCCGTTGCACTAACGCAGCATACTCGGAAGGCGCCTACTAGAAAAATCTTTCGGACCTTCAGCTCAGAAGTGATAGGTTTTGAAAAAACAAGCTATCGGCTCACAGCATACACCGACTCTCTGGAAGTTGTTAATTTCAACCGTCTTCGTCACAGCTTTTATTTGTGATATTTTCAATTGCAAGAATTTTAGCACTTTATTGGAGTGTTGTCAAGCACTTTTTTATAAAAAGCAACCAGTCGCCAGATGCCAAATACCAAATGCCAGTTGTCAGTATGTGGACAACTTTTCTCTAATGTGATAAAATCGAATAAAAGGTAGTGATGCTATGAAAGTCAAAAAATTTCTTATATCAACTATAGAGGGTGTTTTACAAGGCTTTTGCGGGACAAAGTTTTTACTTGGTTTAACATTTTCTATGTTTGCAAGTGAAATGTCATTACAAACTCTTTTGGTAATAGGTTGTATTGTTGCCATTTTCACTGCAATAATTTATTTCCTATTGATACATAAAGAACAAAACAATAAAAATATACTAAGATTTTCTGCAACAAGCTTTTTATGTTTTGCCATTTCTTCCCCTGTTTTCTTTGCTTTACCTTTTAGTATATTTCCTCAAAGAGAAATTGGTGATGCTGAAGGCATTTTTCTTATACTTATTTTTGCATTTTTCTTTATAACCGCAGTTATTGTGAGGTTAGGAATTTTAGTTAGTGTGATATTCAGAAACAAAAAAGCACAAACTTTACAGGACAATCCAAACTAAACATCGTTTTGTACCACCCACCACCTACGGTGCCTCCCTCCTTTTTGCAAAGCCAAAAAGAGGAATGGATTTTGTAATACTGTTACGAAGGCTAATCTTTACGGGGCAACCCACCACCGCTGACGCGGTCCCCTTCCCTATTTGCTAAAGCAATCAGGGAGGATAAGCTTCGCATTACTTTCACTAATCACTATCGCTAATTGCTATTTGCTGGCATCTGGCAACTATCTAACAATTTTTCAAAAAACTGTTGACATTCAAAAAATAAAGTGTTATATTTTTATACAATATTCTTTAAATGCGATGAAGGAATTACGTGTTTTTAGTTTGACGTTTCAGAGAGCTGACGTTTGGTGCAAGTCAGTACGTTGCAAAAATTCGGTCTCGTTCCGGAGCAGAACTCCCCAACCGATTTTTCGTGTAAGGAGTTACGGCGGCCCCGTTACCATGGCTACAGGCTTTAATATGAGTCCTAATGAGTGACTGACTTTTGTCAGTAACCGGGGTGGTACCGCGGATTTTACGTAAATTCGTCCCTGAGATATCTATCTCAGGGACTTTGTTTTTGTGTTTTTATATTACATTATATAATCTTAACTGCTGAAAGGATGAGTAAAATGAAAAAAATTATTATTTCAGACATCACACTTAAAAAGATTTCAGAGGACAGAGCTGTATCCTTACTATTCCGTGAAAAGTCAGCTATCGCAAACTGTGCCGAAAAAATCGGTGTAGATGTAATTGAACTTCCTGCAGTAAAATCCCCTCGTGAAGATAAAATCATTTACAAAACAATCGCACAGAATGCGGAGAATACTATTTTGGCAATCCCCGTAGGATTCAGCAGCGATGATGTTGCTGTTGCATGGGAGTGTATCAAAGATGCCAAAAAGCCTCGTCTTCAGATTGAGCTTCCTGTATCCACTATTCAGATGGAATACACATATCATGTAAAGCAGGCAAAAATGCTCGAGAAAATCACATCACTTATCAAGGAAGCAAAAGCTTTATGCGCTGATGTAGAGTTTTCTGCACTTGATGCAACAAGAGCAGATGAGGATTTCCTTATTGCCGCAGCAAAAGAAGCTGAAGTTTCCGGTGCAAGTATGGTTACAATCTGCGACGATGCAGGCGTTTCAACTCCTGACAATATCGCAGAATTGGTTTCAAAGGTAAAAGAAGCTATAAGCCTCCCTGTTTATGTACAGGTATCAGATCGCATCAGTATGGCAGTTGCATCAGCATTTTCTGCAATCAAAAATGGTGCAGATGGCCTTAAATGTGCAATGGTTGGCAAAAACGCACTTCTCACAGGCGGGATTTCCGATGCAATAAATGCTTGTGGTGCACAGATTGATACAGAAATTAAGCTTAACAACACAAAAATCCATGCAAGCATTGAAGATATGTTATCAAGCATCAACCACGAGGCTTATGAGAACAACAACTCAATAAGCGAAAAGAAAAAGATTTTGCTTGATACAGATTCTACTGTTGCTCAGGTGGCTCAGGCTGCTGCTATATTGGGCTACGAGCTTTCTGATTCAGATATCGGAAATGTTTATAAATCAATCAAGCATATATGCGAAAAGAAGGGCGCTGTTGGCTACAAAGAATTTGAAGCAATTATTGCAAGCTCTGCTATGCAGGCGCCTTCCACATATCATTTTGAAACCTATACAACCACAAGCAGTAACGTTTCAAGCTCTATGTCACAGGTAACCTTAAAATGTGATGATGAAATCATTTGTGGCGTAAGTAACGGTGACGGTCCTATCGACTCTGTTTTCCGTGCAATTGAGCAGTGCATAGGTCACCACTATGAGCTTGATGATTACCAGGTGCAATCCGTAACAGAGGGTAAGGAAGCTCTTGGTTCTGCACTTGTAAGACTTCGCAATAACGGAAAGCTTTATTCAGGTAACGGTACCTCTACTGACATTGTTGCCGCAAGTATCAGAGCATATATCAACGCATTAAATAAAATCGTATTCGAGGAGGCATAATATGAAAATTGTATTTTCGACTAAAAATGTGAGTCGAGCCTCATTCCTTGATACCTGTCGTTATGCCTTTGACTATGGTTTTGAAGGCTTTGAAATTTACGATGCAATAAAAGAAAGAAGCAGTCATCACGACAGTATTTTGAGACGCGACCGTATCGCTGATGCAAAGAGAAAGCTTGTAAACAGAAATCTTGCTGTTTCAGCTCTTCGTATGCCCAACCCTATCGAAAGTGAAGAAACAACTGCTGAACTTGTAGAAAAATATGTAAATATGGCGGCTGCGTCAGGTATTGAAAATGTTATTGTCCGTACAGAGACCAAAACATCCTTTGACGTACTCGATGAAAAATTGTCTGCGGCAATTAAGCGTGCTCAGGCAAGCGATGTTAATATTTTATTTGAAACCGTTGGTTACCTTGCAAGAACCGAAAATGTAATTGGCGTTATCAATCACTTTGCTTCTGCAGCTATCGGTGTTTCCTGGAATGTGAGAGGAACATATTTTGATGCAGGTGAAACTGCTGAAACTACCATTAAAAATCTTGGTGCATACATTAAATATGTACGCCTCGGAGATATGAAGAATGGAAAGACTGTTTTAATCGGTGAAGGCGATTTAGATGTTGAAAAATTATTAAACTCTCTCTCTTCACTTAATTACGAAGGCTTTATCTGTGCCGCTTGGAACGAAGAAATCAGTGATGCTGATATCGTTCTCACTCACTTTACAAACTATATTTCCTCTTTAGGTCGTGAAAAGAAAGTTTATGACCGTGCATATTACAACCGTGATAAATCAGGTACTTTCCCTTGGAAAAAGTATGACGTTATAGAAGCAACATTTTCCGACGTGCTTGACACAATGGCAGAAAAATATCCGGACCAGTATGCATTCAAATATCCTACTCTTGACTACACAAGAACCTATGAGCAGTTCCGTCGTGATGTTGACGAATGTGCTGCAGCATTGATTTCACTTGGCGTAAAGGCGGGTGACCATGTTGCAATATGGGCAACCAACGTTCCCCAATGGTTCCTCACCTTCTGGGCAACAACCAAAATAGGTGCAGTTCTTGTTACTGTTAACACAGCATACAAAATTCACGAAATAGAATATTTGCTCAAACAGTCAGACACTCATACGCTGGTTATGATTGAGTATTGCAAGGATATCAACTACAAGGAGATTATTGAGGAACTTTGTCCCGAGCTTAAAAATCTTGAGCCCGGTTTACCTTTGTATTCCAAAAACCTCCCCTTCCTTCGCAATGTTGTAACTGTGGGCTTTGATATGGAGGGTTGTCTTACCTGGGAGCAGATGTTGTCACGCTCTTCACTTGTTCCACGAGAAGAGGTTCGCAGACGCGCCTCCCTTGTAAAACCTGACGATGTTTGTAACATGCAATACACTTCAGGTACAACAGGCTTCCCAAAGGGTGTTATGCTTACACACCGCAACATCATAAACAACGGTAAAACAATCGGTGACAGAATGGATTTGTCAACCGCTGACCGTATGATGATTCAGGTACCTATGTTCCATTGCTTTGGTATGGTGCTTTCTATGACATCTATGTTGACTCACGGAGGAACTCTTCATCCCATCCCATATTTCTCTCCCAAGTCCTCACTTGCTTGCGTCAACGATGAGCGTATCACCTGTTTTAACGGTGTTCCTACAATGTTTATTGCAATGTTCGGTCACCCTGATTTTGCAAAAACTGATTTCTCATATATGCGAACAGGTATTATGGCAGGTGCTAACTGTCCTGCAGATTTGATGCGTCGTGCTTCCATAGAAATGAATATGCGAGAAATCATTTCAGTTTACGGTCAGACAGAAGCTTCTCCAGGTTGTACTATGGGCGAGGTAAACGAAGACCTTGACCACCGTGTTGAAACAGTTGGTAGTGCTTTTCCCGGTGTTGAATGTAAAATTATCGACCCCGAAACAGGGCTCGAGCTTCCTGACGGTCAAAGCGGTGAATTTGTTGCCCGTGGCTTTAACATTATGAAGGGCTACTACAAGATGCCCGAAGCAACTGCTCAGGCAATAGACAGTGATGGATGGCTCCATTCCGGCGATATATGTATGAGAACTCCTGACGGATATTACAAGGTTACAGGACGACTTAAGGATATGATTATCCGTGGCGGTGAAAACCTCTACCCGCGAGAGATTGAGGAATTCTACCTTACCAATCCCAAGGTTCGTGATGTTCAGGTTGTTGGTGTTCCCGATGAACAATATGGCGAGGAATGCTGTGCTTGGATTATTCTTCACAAGGGCGAAACAGCCGATGAAAAAGAAATGAAGGAATACGGATATGCATCTATTGCAAAACATAAAGTTCCTAAATATTTCTTATTTGTAAATGAATTCCCCATGAATGCCGCAGGTAAAATTCTTAAATACAAAATGCGAGAGGAATCACTTGACAGATACAATAGTCAAAAAGCATAAGAAAAAGTCGGGCGATGCCCGACTTTTTAAGTTAGGCGTGAGGAATGTTGGAGAAGCTTTGCTTACAAACATTAGTTGACCATTCACTCCTAACTTCTCACTATAAGAAGGTATTTAATTATGTATAATAAATTTAAAATTATTGACTCACATTGTCACATTTTCCCTGATAAAATTGCTCAAAAGGCTACTGACAGTATTGATATTTTTTACGGTATGAGCGAGACGGGTGTAATTAACGGTTGCGGCTTTGTAGGCACTGCAAAAACACTTATAAATCAATGTGACTCGGTTGGAGTTGCAAAATGCCTTGTAACCTCAGTTGCAACAACTCCCCACCACGCTCAAAGCATTAACTCTTTTATCGCAAATGAAGTTAAACTCTTCCCCGACAGATTTATTGGTTTCGGTTCTCTTCATCCCGAAAGTGAAACTCTGGAAGAGGATGCAGACCACCTTATTGAGCTTGGTTTAAAAGGTGTTAAACTGCACCCTGATATTCAAAATTTCAAAGTTGATGACCCGAAAGTCATAAAGATTTTTGAAATCTGCAACAAAAAGAAATTGCCCGTACTTTTACATGCAGGCGACTCAAGATTTGATAATTCAAACCCAAACAGAGTTGAAAAAACATTAAAAATGTTCCCTGATTTAATTATAATCGGTGCTCATTTCGGCGGTTGGTCAATTTGGGATAAAGCACCCGAAAATTTATGTAAATATAAAAATCTTTATGTTGATACCTGCTCTTCCTTTTATGCCCTCTCAAAAGAAAGAGCAAGAGAAATAATTTACCTTTACGGTACAGACAGAGTTCTTTTTGGAACAGACTTTCCAATGTGGAAGCAAGATGAAGAATTAAAGTTCCTTTTTAGCTTAGGGCTATCAGAAAAAGAGTTACAAAATATATTGTGTAATAATCTTTTAAAAATTCTTGAAATGTAAATGATTATATGCTAAACTTGTTAACTGTATGTTTTTATTTACATAATATGGTAATATATTTAACTTTTTGAGGTGCAATTAAATGATTTGCAACAATATTTTAGAGGCAATGGGCAACACCCCTGTTATTCGTCTTAATAAAATAGTTGAGGATGACAGTGCAGAAATTCTTGTGAAATTCGAGGGTCTTAATGTTGGTGGTTCAATAAAAACAAGGACTGCTTACAATATGATTTTACGAGCAGAAGAACAAGGGAAAATCAATAAAGATACAATTATTGTTGAACCAACAAGCGGTAACCAGGGTATCGGACTTGCTCTTGTTGGGGCAGTTAAGGGCTACAAAACAATTATTATAATGCCTGACTCCGTAAGCGAAGAGAGAAGAAAGCTTGTTAAGCACTACGGTGCAGAGGTTAAGCTTGTTCATGATGCAGGCAATATCGGTAAATGCATCGACGAATGCTTACAGTTGGCACTTAAAATGCAGAAAGAAAATGAAAATGTTTTTGTTCCCCAACAATTTGAAAACCCTGCAAATGCTGAAATTCAAAGAAAGAGAACTGCGGTTGAAATACTTGAACAGGTCGGCAAACCAATTGACGGCTTTTGTGCAGGTATCGGCACCGGCGGAACACTCACAGGTATCGGCGAAACTTTAAAGGAAGCTAACCCTGACATTGAAATCTGGGCGGTTGAGCCTGAAGATGCAGCGATTCTTTCCGGCGGTCTTATCGGAACACATATTCAGATGGGCATCGGTGACGGACTTATCCCACCAATTCTTAACACTGAAATCTACAGTGATATTTGCATAATCTCTGATGAAGAAGCTCTTAACACAGCAAAAGAACTTGCTTCAAAAGAAGGTATTCTTTGTGGTATTTCAAGCGGTACAAATGTTGCCGCAGCAAAGAAGCTTGCAAAAAAACTTGGCAAGGGAAAAACTGTTCTTGCTGTTCTTCCTGACACAGCAGAAAGATACTTCTCAACTCCTCTTTTTGACGAATAATTAAGCTTATATAAATCAACATACCCGTTCAGTTCAAAAACCGAACGGGTATGTTTTTCGTTTTTGTAGTTTAAAATGATTTGCAAGAAACAATCTCATCATCCATTAAAACATCATTTCTACTGCCGATGTTTACCTTCGCCCAATCATCGGACCTTCCGCAATAAGTAACGTCATTGAGGCTGGGACACTCATCAAAAGCACCTTCACCTATAATTGTTACGCTATCAGGTATTGTTACCTTCATAAGAGCTACAGAACCCCGAAATGCATATTCATCTACTTCTGTTACCCCCTCGGGTACTATAAATTCAGTCATACTTGTACATTTATCAAAACAAGCAAACTCGATTTTATTTATTTTTTGAGAGATTTTAAAATTCTCCAGACTTCCGCAATCCTGAAAAGCAAACTCCCCTATATTTACTACACTATCCGGCACAATAACGCGAGTAAGAGCTTTGCAGCACTGAAAAGCATGTCTACCTATATGAGTTACAGTATCAGGAATTATAACTTCTTCAACACCTCTGGCATCTCCGAATGCATCATCGGCAATCAATTTTGTTCCGTTTCTGATTTCATAAATTCCGCAAAGCGAATATTTTGCTGCAACTAAAACATTACCTACATATAAAACATTATTATCCCAATTACTGTCATCATTAAAATAACCTGAAAAACTAAAGGCACAAAAATCAACCGAGTCTATTGTATCGGGTAACATTATTGTTACAAGATTTAAGCAGCCGAAAAACGCTTCTTCACCTATACTTGTTACAGACTCAGGTATGCAAACAGATTCAAGGCTGTGGCAATCTCTGAATACAAAATTACCTATAGCTGTTATCCCATCCGGAATAACAACATTTGTTGCACGTTCACCTTTTACATATAAATTATTTGCGTAGAAAAGTGGATTTGAACATTCTGTAGTAAATTCTATTCCACACCACACTGCCATATCAGAAACATATACTGCCTTAAGATTAACACAGTCCCAGAAAGCAAAATCACCTATTTTTTTCACGCTATCAGGAATCACAATGGATTCAAGACTTTGACAAGAAGAAAAAGCATCCTCGCCTATAGAGGTTATGCTATGAGGCATAGAAACTGTTGCAAGGCTTGTGCATTTATAGAATGCTTTTTCCTCCACAGCAGTTACACCATCAGGAATTATTATTTTCGAAAGACCTGTACATTTATTAAATACACTGTAATTTATATTGCTTAATCCATTGGGCAAGGTAATATGAGTAAGGCTTGAACACTCAAAAAAAGCACAAATACCTATACATTTTACACTATCGGGTAACTCCACTGAAATGAGCTTTTTGCAATAAGCAAATGCTGCTGCACCAATGGTTGTTACGCTTTCAGGAATAATAACACCTGTTATTTCAGCTCCTGCAAAAGCCATTTCACCAATCACAGCAACTCCATCAGGGATAACGGGTGTCAAGGAGCTACCATTATAAGCTTCTAAAACCCCATCATCAATAACAAACTCTTCTGCACCAGGTTCCACGTTTGTTTTTTCACAAATCTCAATTGCATCATCATAAAAAACAATTTCATCACATATCGGACAAAATATCATATCGTCTTTTTCATCAAAATCCAGATAAGCTTCACAATAAGGGCATTTAAACATAAATCCCACTCCTTGTACCATATTCAACGACTATTTTAATATAATTGCAAATCACTGTCAACAGACAAAAAAACGGCTACGCCGAAGCGAAGCCGTTTATAAATATTATTGTTATAACTTAATTATGTTTTATTTCAAATTAAAGATACAAGCTCTTATAGATTACTTCACCAATAAGTGATCTTTTTAAGATTTCAAAAATATCAATAATATCCTTGAAGAATACGTAAAACTCATTGTCCGCCCATTTATCTTCGGGGTAAGCTACACCATCATCGCTCATATCGCCATCATCACAAACGAATG
>JAZNHK010000170.1:0-8294 GCA_045576915.1 Acutalibacteraceae bacterium | reverse complement strand
TGTACGAAAGACAACACGGAATTTGCCCTATGTGTAAGGCAGAGGGTAAAGATATTAAATGGAATTTTGAAGATATGCACGCTGACCATAAAATTCCTTGGAGTAAAGGCGGACATACAACTCTTGAAAATGGTCAAATGCTTTGCAGAGAACATAATCTTGAAAAGTCAGATATGTAAAAAAAGCTCGCACATATTGTGCGGGCTTTCGTCTTAAATAATACATTCTTATTTTCTTTTTTTGTCAGTATTAAGACCTTTTTCTTTCTTTATTAAATTATAATATGAGATAATATCGCTTTTATGTTTGTATTTTATTATTGTTTTTATGTTTTTATTAAGCATTGTTAAGCCTGATTCGTTTTTTATCATTTCTTTTACAGTTTTACTTGTTTCACTCAAATCTGTTAAATACTCTTTACAACTACTGATTGAGTAGTCTTCGGGACCCATTAATGAAGCACCGCAATGAACACATAGTTCTTCTGAAAAGAAAAGTGAATTTTCATCCAAAAGGTGCAAAAGTGGTTCAACAATCTGAAAATGATATTCTTCGGGAGTAATATTAGCCGGAAAAGTTTCTTCAATTATACTTTCAATATAAGTATGAATTTCTTCATAGGTATTATTCCACAAATAATACAGTTCACAAAACATATCTAATCGTTTATTAAAAATTTGTGCATTGAAAGTTTCTGCACGATTCGAGCGACGAATCAGTTCTGATATGATAAAGCCAGCAAAAAAAGTAATTAAACTTATAATGTATTCCATAATTTCTCCTTAGTATCAATTACATACACGCTCCGCGTGATTACATTCGCCTAACGATGATTACATACCAATCCTTCGGATTGAATAAAAAAGAGCCTCGCTATTGCGAAGCTCTTTTTTTGGTGCGAGAGACGGGACTTGAACCCGTACGGGATTACCACACGCCCCTCAAACGTGCGCGTCTGCCGATTCCGCCACTCTCGCGAGTGCTTAAATACTATACCACCCAAAAACAGTTTTGTCAACTGTTTTTTTCAAATTTTTTCAAAAAATTTTTTTGTGATTAAATGCTATGTATAACACTATTTTTTGATAGTCTATGTTAATGAAAAAAACCACCGGATTTTCGGTGGTTTTCAGAATATTTAAGCAGCTATTTCGAAGGGGAATTCTTCTTCTGTAAATCCGAGAACATAAGCGATTCTTATGGGAATTTCGTAGTTGTTAAGAATTTCACCATTCTGAATCAATTTGTCTGTACCGTAAACAAGAACAGGAACATTTGCAGCGGAGTGTGAACCTGATGTGAAGGAATATGTTCCGTCATCATTGAGTACAATAGCACCTGTTTCATGGTCAGCAGTTACAACAACAAGTGTTTCGCCATCTTCTTTTGCATAATTGAGAACATACTCAATAGTTTCGTCAAAAGATTGAACCGATTCTGTCATTTTTTCAGAGTCATTACTGTGAGAATGTTTATCAATATGAGCTCCCTCAACCATAAGGAAGAAGCCTTCGTCGGTATCGTCAAGAAGGTCAATAGCCTTGATTGTCATCTGTTTGAGTGTGGGAGTGTTTTCATCAGACTGTTCAACTGTCCAAAGATTGTTTGTGAACTGGGCAAAGCTTCTGCTACCTTCTTCAAGAGCCATCATTTCATCATAAGTTGTGATGTAGGTAAATCCGTTTGCATTAGCATCGGCTTTTGTTGCAACTCCGTTTTCTGTACCCCAGATTAAATCAATTTCTGATGTGAGCTGGTCTTCGGTAATGTCTTCCGTGTTACCGCGGTCTGAAGAGTGAGCAGAAAAAGATGAGGGAGTAGCACCTGAGGTTTCATCGGTAGTGATAACGCCTGTCATCATACCGCTTTCAAGGCAAAGCTCTGTGATATTCTTGGGGTATGAGAAAACACCAACAGGATCCATGGGATAAACACCGATGCAACCATTGGTTGTTCTGATACCTGTTGCAAGAGCAGTACCGCCTGCAGCACTGTCTGTAACAGCACTTGAGGTTGAACGTGTTCTGGAAGCACCATAAAAATCAAATGTATCCATTGCAAGGTCTATGTTTCTTTCGTTCTTCGTTTTTTCCAAATGGTTGAATCCCATACCATCACCGATAAGGAAAATAACATTCTTAATGTTTTCATCAAGATAATTCTCTGAAGCAGTGGTGGTTGCAGGAACAAAAAGCCCGAATGTTGTCCCAACGAACATTACTAATGCCATAGCAAAGGAGGCAAATTGTCCCCAATAAGTTGCGATAATTCCTAACATAATAAACACCTCGTAAAATATTTTATATACATAATAATATATGAAATCATCGGTAAAATCAAGAAAAATATTCCAATTGGAAATCTTGTTTTAATCTAATTTATATGATAAACTATCACCATACAATATTATATAACAGAGGAGAGTTAAAATGAAAAAATCTACTCTTCACTTCGGTGAATTTAAACAATACGATAAAGTTTTCCTTACTGCTGACAAAGGAATTGATGTTGAAAATGTGCTTGATGTGGCTTTTGAGGGAGAATCTCTTTACATAGCCCAGGCAGACGGACTCATTGAATATGCTGATGGTAAGGTTAAAAAAACATCTGCAAAGGTTTCAAAGCTTTTTTCAAAAAACGGCAAGCTTTATGCTGCGGTTAATAATTCACTTGCAGAAATTAAAAAAGGAAAGATTAAAAAGGTTGCAGATTTTGACGCTCCCGTTGTTGATATTTCCATTGCTCTTGACGGCTCTTTCTGGCTTATTACAGAAAAAGCTCTTTTCCTTATGGAAAATGGTGAATTTAAAGAAATTGTAGATTTGCCCGAGGAGACAGTTTGCCTTGCGGCTCTCAACAATAAATTTAAATATGGTGAAACTGTTTATGTTGGCTCACTTGTTGAGGGACTTATGTCCATGAAGGGTAAGCGTCGCCATTGGGCAGAGCTACTTCCCAATGTTACAGGTGTTTCCAGCCAGAAAATCAATTGTATCCAGATTGACGCTCTCGGCCATTTATGGGTAGGTTCTGACGAAGGACTTAATATTTATGACGGCAAAAATTATTGGTTCAACGGCAACGACTTTTATTCAGTTCCCGATGGTTCTTTTAACGATATGTTCTTTGCCGCTGATGGTAAAAAATATTTTGCAACTAACACAGGTATTATTACTCTCATTGAAGGTAAAATTTCATATTTCTCCTTTGGTGCTTGGCTTATGCACCCGACAGTAACAAAAATAACTGTTTCCGATAAAGGTACAATTGCCGCTGTTACACCT
This sequence comes from Acutalibacteraceae bacterium, assembly GCA_045576915.1. Classification (GTDB taxonomy): domain Bacteria; phylum Bacillota; class Clostridia; order Oscillospirales; family Acutalibacteraceae; genus DTU089. Next base: position 5,010 of record JAZNHK010000170.1, on the reverse strand, counting down.
CGCGGTATCAGTGTTATTACAGCTCAATATATGACTCTCGAAGAAAAAGCGAACCATTATGATGAAATGGCTGTAAAATATTTCACAAGAAATGAAGGCTATCAGGTAGACAGAGTTCTTCGCAAATATGGTGATTTAGAATCCGGTTGGCTTCCTAATTCAGATAATGACGGACTTTTTACAGGTCTTTACTGTGCAAGTCAGTGTTTCCGTTACGCAGTAACAGGTGACGAAAGAGCAAAGGCTAATGCTAAAAGAGCGGTTGAAGCAATGATTAAGCTTACTGAAGTTACAGGTAAGCCCGGCTTCACTGCAAGAGCAACAAGATACTCTAATGAAGAGAATTTTGGCGATGGCAACCGCGAAGAATGGCATGCTTGCGAAAACAATCCCGACTGCGAATGGTTAGGGGAAACCTCAAGTGACGAAATGACAGGTCACTATTTTGCATACGGTGTTTACTTTGACCTTGTTGCTGATAAAAAAGAAAAGAAGAAAATCGCTCAGGTTGTAAAGACTATCACAGACCATATTCTTGAAAATAATTTCCACCTTTGCGATGTTGACGGTGTGCCCACAACCTGGGCAAACTGGGAACCCGAGCTTCTCAATAACGATGACCGTTGGTTCTATGAAAGAGGAACAAACTCTCTGGAAATGCTTTCTTTCCTTAAAACAACATACCATGTAACAGGGGAAGAAAAATATAATGATGTTTATAAAATGCTTATAGAAAAGCATCACTATGCAATGAACTGCATACAGTACAAGGTTGAAGATGGTCACGTGGCACATATCGACGATCAGCTTGACTTTACAAACATCTATCCTCTTATTGTTTTCACAGATAGCGAGGCAGAAAAAGAAATTTTCAAAATGGGTCTTACTCACCATTGGCAGTATGAAAGAGTTGAGCGTTCACCCATGTTCAATGTGGTTTATGGTTCCTTAACAAACAACAACTGCGATATTGAAAATGCTGCAAAATCACTTTCCGAAATGAATCTTGACCTTATTTGCTGGCCTGTTTATAACAGCTACAGAAAAGACATTGTCTGGGATACTGAACAGGAAGCAATGGGTATTCCGCCCCAACTTAAATACCCTGTTGAATATTCCTCAAGAGCGTTCTGCAACTATGACGGAAATCAGTTCAGATGCGACAGCGGTGCAGAAGAATTTGTTTATATAAACAGTAAAGTTGTTAATCGTACTGCTACACTTCCCGGTTCGGGAGCAAGAGGTATGAGAGCAGTAATGCCCTATAACTTCCTTCTTCCATATTGGATGGGCAGATTCCACGGTCTTTTAGGTGACTAATTATTAGTTTTTCTAAGGTATAAATAATATGAATAAAGAAATTGATACAGGCGAGCAGGGTTCAATAAAGGAAATTCCTGAGGAAGAATCCTATAAATTGGAACAAGAAGCCTATAAATCAGAGCAACGTCCTTCAAAGCGTAAGAAAAAAACAAATAAAGTTGACAATACAAGCAAGATTGTTCAAAAAAGGAAAAAAGTGCTGTTGCTTGTACCATTGATTGTTGTTTGCTTAGGTGCTCTGGTGTTCGGTATAACAAAAATAGCTTCAAACTCTAATGATATTCCTTCGGAAAATTCGGTAAATGATACAGATGAAAATGCCGGGGTATCTTTTGACGATTCTGATAAGGATTTGGAAAATCATCACGATTCTGAAGAAACAACTAAAGAAAAAATAGATGAAATTAAAGGAATCGCAAAAGCAACCTTGTCTATTGATAAAACAGAAACTGTATCCACAGAGGCTCCTGAATATACAAAAATAACTTATGAAGGAAATATAAGTTACGATAATCAGGTGGACGAGTACTCGTATGTTGTGAAAAACGATGGTACTTTGCGGGTAGAAGTACATGAACTGATGAATAATGTCTGCGTGTATATCACAATTATTGATAGTGCCGGTGAAGTAGTTGCTTTTGAATCAGATATTTGTAATGAAGATGGTGTAACAGTAAGAGGGCTGAAAGCCGATGAAGAATACACAATACAAATCGAAGAAAATGAAGGATTCAGCCAATATACTCTGATTATATATGAGCAAAAGGCTACAATTGATTTATCGGAGTTTACTGAAATAAAAGATAGTATTGATTATATAGATCAGCGTATAATTTATACATTTACACCAAGTCGTAGCGGTTGTTATCGTCTGGATTTTTCAGAGATGAAAAGCGGTGTTTCAGTTTCTGTAAGTGTAGAAAACTACCTGGAAGAAATAGTAGAGTATGACAATGGTATTTGTAATAATGATGGTGTAACATTAAGTGATTTGGAATCCGGTCAGACATATACCATAGAAGTTAACCAGGATGTAGGGATTGGTTCCTATATTTTAAATATAGGAAGTCAAAAGAAAACAGTTGATATCACTAAATATTCTCATATTAGTGATTCCATACAATATGAAGACCAAAGAAATATATATACATTTGAAGCTCCCTCGGATGGGGTATATCGTATAGATATCTCAAATTTAAAAAGTGGGATAGAACTTCAGATTTTGGTATTTAATCATCTAGATGAAATCGTTGAATCTGAATATAGTGTTTATAATGACGATGGTATAACATTGGATGGATTGACGGCAGGAGAAACTTATGAAATTCAAGTCAGACAATCCTCCGGTATCGGTGATTACACATTGTTTTTGGGTAAACAAAAGCCAACAAACAGTATAGAAAAAGGATCTAACTTAAAGGATAGTATTGAATATACAGATCAATGTAATATGTATACCTTTTATTCGGAAGAAAATGGCGTTTGCAAAATATCATTATCAGGTTTAGTAAGCGGATGTTGTGTTCGGGTAATTGTTTTGAATGAACTTGAAGAATCTCTTGTTTCAGATTCATTTTATAATGAAGAAAGCGTAGAGTTTGAGGTCCAAAGCGGAGAAACATATGAAATTCAGATAAGCCAGGATAGCGGACTTTCTAAGTATAATTTTTATTTAGAATAACATTATTACAATTTCTGCACGCTTATATATAAATAAATTATAGGAGATATATTATGGAAAACTTTTTTACAAACGCATTTAAAAATATGGATGATGAAGCAAAGGAAAGCTTTTATAAAACTGTTTTTATGAATGATGATTCCGAATATGCCGCAAATCTTCGTGTTGAATATTACAGAACAAAATTTAAATCAATGGGTGAAAATGTTACAATCGGTAAGGGCGTTAACATTATCAATCCTCAGTTTATTTCTGTTGGAAACGATGTTCAGATTTGCGATGGTTGTACACTTGTTGCAAGAGGTGAAAAGGGAATTACTCTCGGAGATAATGTAAGACTTCAGCACAGGGTTTATCTTGATACAGAAAGAAGTGAAGAGGGCTACATCAATGTGGGCAGAGGAACTTACATCGGCACAGGTACAACCCTTTTCGGTCACAGAGGCCTTGAAATTGGTGAAGATTGCCTTCTCGCTCAGGGTATAAATCTTACACCCTATTCACATATTTTTGATGATCCCAATGATATTATTTATCATCAGGGTGGTCATTGCGAAAAGGTTACAATCGGCAGGGATGTATACATTGGTATGGGATGCAAGGTTATGTATTCAGGTAATATCGGTGAGGGTTCTGTTATTGGATGCGGTTCAACAGTTGTTAAACCCATTCCTCCATATTCAGTTGCAGTCGGCACACCTGCAAAGGTTATAAAAGAAAGAAAATAACCTGTTTATAAAATTACTTGCAATTTTTGGTTAAAGAGAGTACAATGATAAAAAACTTTCGGAGGTAAATTTTATGGCAATCATTAAATTAATTTTTGCGTACGTTATGTGTCTTTCTCAGATTCTTGCACCTCTTCAGATTATGATTCAACCCGGTGGAGAAGCTGCGTATTTCACAGATTGGTCTGTTAACGATACTTTTGATGCAACTGACTACATAGAACTTGAGAAAACAGAGGGTGAAGATTTTAAAATTCTTAACCTTGCAGATATTCAGCTTTCTGATACAAAAGTGTTTGGCGACCATGGTACTTATAGCTGGGAGCTTATAACAAAGCTTGTTGAGGATAATCAGCCCGACCTTATCACTCTTTCAGGTGACAATGCTTGGGATACAATGGCATATCTGGAAACTATTGAGTTTTTAGATTCATTTGGTATACCGTGGGCACCTGTTATGGGTAACCATGATGGTGAGGGCTGTATCAGTGAGTTCTGGGTAGCGTATTATCTCAGTAAAGCAGAAAATTGCCTTTTCCAATTTGGTCCCAAAGACATGGGGTATGGTAACTATATTATCAATATCACAGAAAACGATGAAATTGTGCACACATTATTTATGATGGATACTCATGACGATGATGTTTTTGTTCTTGAGGATGGCACAGAGGTTGAAGGTTATGACCACCTTTGGAGCAATCAGTTGGTATGGTACGAGTGGGCAGTAAACGGCATTAAAAATATTGCAGGGAAAACCGTAGAAAGTACAGTTATTATGCATATTCCTGCTTTTGAGTACATTGAAGCATGGGAAATGGTATCTATCGAATCTGATGAATCAGAAATGGGCGTAGTAAATCCTGAATATGCTGATATTGCCGGTGGCAGATGCTATGAGGGTAGTTGTCCTTCTCCCGTAAATAATGGTTTCTTCGATCTTTGCAAAGAGCTTGGTAGCACAAAAACAATGCTTTTCGGTCACGACCATAAAAACGATTTTATCGTAAATTATGAAGGTATAAAGCTTGCATACGGTGTAAAATCCGGTTTCGGTAGCTATTGGAGAGAAGATATGATTGGTGCAACAACTATCAATATAAATTCTTTCGGAAATGCAGAGCTTACGCAAAACTACTATGATCTCGCTGAAAACGGTTGGAATGTAGAACCGTAAATAAATGATTAGTACCCCATATGATTTGAGTAGTTCAAACCATATGGGGTACATTTTTATTTATTATCAATTTTTTCAAAAGTATTTCTTATTTCAGTTGTATC
>JAZNHK010000169.1:0-6384 GCA_045576915.1 Acutalibacteraceae bacterium | reverse complement strand
TCACCGCCAAGACCCCAGAATTTGCACTCGATTGTGCCTTCAGCAGCTGTGTTGGGAGCTTCTTCTTCGGGGAGTGAAAGGTAAGTAACGTCATCGTTAATACCGAGAGTGAAGTGCTTTTTGGAATCTGCTTTTGCAAGGTCTGCAAAAATAGCAAAGATTGATGAGGGGGGAGTATCTTTTGAACCAAGACCATAACGACCGCCGGAAACAAAGATACCGGATTTGTTGCAAGCGTCAAGAGCAGCAACAACATCAAGGTAGAGAGGTTCACCGATTGAACCGGGCTCTTTTGTTCTGTCAAGAACTGCAATTTTCTTAACTGTTGCGGGAAGAGCTGCAACGAATTTTTCGGATGCGAAGGGTCTGTAAAGACGAACTTTAAGAAGACCAACCTTTTCGCCTTTAGCAAGAAGGTAATCAATAACTTCTTCAGCAACGTCACAGATTGAACCCATAGCTACGATAACATTTTCAGCATCAGCTGCACCGTAGTAGTTGAAGAGCTGGTAGTCTGTGCCAAGTTTAGCATTAACTTTGCCCATGTATTCTTCAACGATAGCTGGAACTGCATCATAGTATGTGTTACATGCTTCTCTGTGCTGGAAGAAGATGTCGCCGTTTTCATGAGAACCACGCATTACGGGATGCTCGGGGTTGAGAGCTCTCTTTCTGAAAGCATCAACTGCATCCATATCGCACATTTCTTTGAGGTCTTCGTAATCCCAGATAGCAATTTTCTGAAGCTCATGAGAAGTACGGAAACCATCGAAGAAGTTGATAAAGGGAACTCTGCTCTTGATTGTTGCAAGGTGAGCAACAGCACCGAGGTCCATAACTTCCTGAGTGTTTGTTTCAGCGAGCATAGCAAAACCTGTCTGACGGCAAGCGTAAACGTCTGAATGGTCGCCGAAGATGTTAAGTGCGTGTGAAGCAACACAACGAGCTGATACATGGAAAACGCTGGGAAGAAGTTCACCTGCGATTTTGTACATGTTGGGGATCATGAGAAGAAGACCCTGAGAAGCTGTGTAGGTTGTTGTGAGCGCACCGGCTGCGAGTGAACCGTGAACAGTACCTGCTGCACCTGCTTCGGACTGCATTTCGGAAACTTTAACAGTTGTACCGAAGATGTTCTTTACGCCCTGAGCTGACCACTGGTCAACATAGTCTGCCATGGGGCTGGAAGGTGTGATGGGGTAAATACCAGCAACTTCTGTGAATGCATAAGACACATAAGCAGCGGCATTGTTACCGTCCATGGTTTTCATTTTTCTAGCCATAGTATTTCCTCCTATAAAAAATATCAATTTAAAAACACTATAAAAGGTATCATTACATACCACCAAACATAATAACACTTATTTCTCCAAAAGTAAACCGCAAAACCCCAAAAAATCGTGGAAAAATTAACAATTATTTCCACATTTTGAGTAATTTTTCACAAAGTAGAATAAATCTGAATATCAAAAGGCCGAGCCATTGTAAATATTGCCCTGAAATGTTGACAAACAGAGGTAAATAAATATATAATATATGCTAATGTGGTATATTGTATTTTGCTATCCACAAATTTTTGTTTTTCTTGAAAGGAGTAAATCCAATCATGGATGACCCCGTCCCTAATTTTATTTTAGCACAAGTAAATGAGCTTTCGCAAAATTCAGCAGGAGGAAGCTTGGTATTAAAAATTCTTTTACTGCTGGTACTTATTCTGGTAAACGCATATTTTGCTATGGCAGAAATTGCGGTTATTTCTCTTAATGATGCAAAAATGGAAAAGTTGGCAGAAGACGGCCACAAAAAAGCAAAGCTTGTTTTAAAACTGACAAAAAACCCGACAAAATTTCTTTCTACAATTCAGATAGGCATAACCTTAGCAGGATTTTTAACTTCTGCTTCTGCTGCAACATCCTTTGCAGAAATGCTTACAAATGCAGTTACAGGCAGGTTTGGTCTTCCTGAGAATATTGTTTCACCTGTTGCGGTTGTGTTGATTACTTTAATTATGTCATACTTTTCTCTTGTTCTGGGTGAGCTCGTTCCTAAGAGAATCGGTATGCAAATTCCTGAAAAGGTAGCTTTTGCAGTTGCAAAGCCCCTTTACGTAATCGCAAAGCTTACATCACCTTTTGTTAAATTCCTTTCTCTTTCAACTAACGGAGTTGTTCGTCTTTTAGGTTTCGACCCCAATGCAGATGAAGAGGTTGTTACTGAGGAAGAAATCCGTATGATGGTTGATGTTGGTGGTGAAAAAGGCGTTATTGAAGATGATCAGAAGGAAATGATAAATAATATCTTCGAGTTTGACGATATGGATGCGGGGGATGTTATGACCCATCGTACCGATGTTGTTGCAGCAGATGTTAATGACACAACTCTCGAAGAGTTTATGGCACTTGCCATCGAAAACGGCAGGTCAAGAATACCTCTTTATGATGAAGATATTGATAATATTGTGGGCATTGTGTATATCAAAGACTTGCTCAAATATGTAGGTAAAGAGGTAAAGGTTAAAGGTACTTTAAAGAATATAATGAGAGAGCCTTATTTTGTTCCTGAAACAAAAGCTTGTGGTGAGCTCTTCAAGGAAATGCGTATTAAGCGTATTCAGATGGCAGTTGTTGTTGACGAATACGGCGGAACAGCGGGTATTGTTACTCTTGAAGATATTGTTGAAGCAGTTATGGGTGATATTCAGGATGAATATGACCAGGAGGAAGAGGAAATCTCAAAAATTGATGAAAACACCTTTACTGTTGAGGGTACGATTGATATTGAAGAAATTGATGAGCTTATAGGCAAAGAACTTCCCGAAGGGGATTATGAAACTCTTGCCGGCTTCATTATGGACGAGCTTCAGTGTATACCCAAAAATGGTGAGATGAACGAGGTTGTTTTTGAAAATGTTAAATTCACTGTTCTTGAGGTTGAGGACAGACGAATTGAAAAAATAAAGGTTGAAATTACTCCCGTTGTCATTGAAGATGACGAGGATGAAGATGATGACGATTAAAAAACTCTGCATCAAAGGACATTCCTTTGATGCAGTTTTTGAAAGAGGATTTTTATGAAAAAGGCAATAAGTATTTTTCTGACAATGTTGATATTCTGCTCATTGGTTTTAACTGTAAATGCGGAGGAATTCAATGGTGCGGATCTTTTCACAGTTGAGATTCCGGATGATTTTGAACAAACAGGAACCAACGTAACAGACTTTACATTTACCAATGAAAACGGAGATACATTTGCAATAAATTATTCCGATAATACCCAGGAGGACGATATTTTTTCTCCTGCGGATATGGGTGAAAAGGAAATAAAAGAATACACAGATTCAATTTCTGAAGAAGTTAAAGTCGTTATGAAGGATTTTGCAGAGGATTTTAACGTTGAATTTTTAAGCGGTGAAAGAGTTAAGCACAAAAGTGGTAAAACAGCTCTTGTTTGTCAAACAAAAACAACAATAATTAAGAACAAAAAAGAAAATGTTTATTATCAGACAATGTGCGAGTTCGGCGGAGTGGATTACAAATATAGCTTTACATACACAACTGATGATGAAAATAAAAAAGATAGATTCAATGAGGTTTTTGAAACCATAGATATTTTTGAAGCAGAAACCGAAAGCAATCTTGATAAGTTTACAGGTCTTATTCCCGTAGCAGTAATAGTTCTTTTGCTTGTGATAGGAATTGTAAAATTTATCAGGACCCCTGAAAAAAGAAAGCAAGGGAAATTAAAATAAAGGAGATATTATTTATGAAACCATTTATAGGTATTGATATCACCGAAAATAAAAATAATGACGTAATCAACGGAAAAGAGTTTGTTGTTCAGGAAACCTCAAAAGAGCTTTATAATGCTTATGACAGGGCAACAGACGAAATCGGTGGTTTTCATAAAAAAGCTACTATGCCGTTGTGGTTCAGAATAATACACAGAATTATAGGAATTGGTGCGTTAATTGTCTCAACAAGCCTTGTAAAAGTTGTTTTGAATAACGATGGAATAGCCACCTTTGTTAAAGTGTTAAAGGAGATGCCGTGGTTTGTTTTAATCGGAGTAATTTGTTGGATTGCTTTTGGTTTTATGACCTATTTCGGACGAAAAAAGATAAAAGAAATTGCTGAAAGTGATGAATTTAATCACACTCAATCAAAAGCGGAATCAATATCCAACTCAATCTATGCTGAACTTGGTGTTCCACCTCAGGCACCATTTGTAGATGTTTTGAGTTTTCAGTACAAAATAAAAGACGGAAAACTTAAACCAAAGGGCAAAGAAGCCAAAATGGTTCCTTTTATCAATATCGCTTTTAAAATACATAGTGACGGTCAAAAGTTATATTTAACAGAAATGGAAAGCAAGTATGCTTTTGAGCTTTCAGAATTAAAAGGTATCAAAATAATTAAAGAACGTGGCGTTGTTCAGAGTTGGAATAAGGATGAAGACTATAATAAAGGCGAATATAAGCAATATAAAATAACAAAGAACGATTACGGATATTATTTTAAACATTATTGCATTCTTGAATTAGAACATAACGGAGAGCTTTGGGAAATATACTTTCCTGATTATGAATTACCGGTTTTTGAACAGAATACCGGGTTAAAGGCAGAATAAAACAGAAAAACAGCAAGTCCATTTTGTTTGGACTTGCTGTTAGTTTTTTATTCGTTAATTCCGCAGCATTTTTTGTATTTTTTACCGCTGCCGCAGGGGCAGGGATCATTTCTGCCGGGTTTTTTATCTGCTTTTTTAGGCTCTTTTTTTACGGTTCCGTCATCAGAGCCTGACTGGGCAGTGATTTTAACAGTCTGCTTTCTTTCCATAGGAGCTTCCTTGCGAACTCTTGACTGTAAAACAAAATCAACAGTACCTTCACGTATGCCGTTTGTCATTTCCTCAAACATATCAAGACCCTGGTCACGGAAAACAATAACGGGGTCTTTCTGACCATAACCCATAAGGTTCATACTACGTTTGAGTTGGTCCATAGCATCAATGTGTTCCATCCAACGAATATCAACGTTACGAAGAAGACCAACTCTTTCAAGTTCTTTAACAGTTTCCTCACCAAGCTCTTCTTTTCTGTTGTCATAAAGCTCCTGAGCTTTGTTAAGAAGAACTTCTGTAATTTCTTCTGTATCATTGATGCCGTCGATATCGCTTTCCGTAATAAGCCAACGATATTTTGCCATAAGACCGGAGCGATTCCATTCAGCTTTGTCAACCTTTGCGGGACAGTAGAAGTCAACGGATTCAGAAATTGTGTCAACAATCATTTTCTGAATAAGTGCACTGATGTCTTTACCATCAAGCACCTGATTACGCTGACCATAAATAACTTCACGCTGTTTGTTCATAACATCGTCGTATTTAAGAACATTACGGCGGATTGCAAAGTTGTTGCCCTCAACCTTTTTCTGTGCATTTTCAATTGTGGAGGTGAAAAGCTTTGCTTCAATTGGCATATCACCGATGCTCTTGAATGCATCAAGAGTATTGTAGAAACGGTCACCTGCAAAAAGTCTTAAAAGGTCATCTTCAGCGGAAAGGAAGAAACGGCTTTCACCGGGGTCACCCTGACGCCCTGCACGACCACGGAGCTGGTTGTCAATTCGTCTTGATTCGTGGCGTTCTGTGCCGATAATGCAAAGACCGCCTGCGTCACGAACTTTTTCGGCCTCTTTTGAGGTTTCTTCTTTGAACTTTGCCTCAAGCTCACGGAAGGTTTTTCTTGCATTAAGAATATCTTCGTTATCTGTTTCTGCAAAGCCTGTAGCTTCTGCAATAAGCTCTTCATCGAAATCCATTTTCTTCATCTGAGCCTTTGCCATAAATTCGGGGTTACCGCCTAAGATAATGTCAGTACCACGACCAGCCATATTTGTAGCAATTGTAACTGCACCGTATTTACCTGCCTGAGCAACGATTTCAGCTTCTTTTTCATGGAATTTGGCATTAAGAACTTCATGCTTGATTCCCTGTCTTTTAAGGAAACGAGAAAGTTTTTCACTCTTTTCGATGTTAACAGTACCAACAAGAACGGGCTGACCTTTTTCGTGGCACTCAACTATTTTTTCAACAATTGCATTGAATTTTGATTCCTCTGTTTTATAAAGAACATCATCATTGTCTTTTCTGATAAGAGGCTTGTTTGTGGGAATTTCAACAACATCAAGGCTATAAATTTCCTGGAACTCTGCACTTTCGGTCATAGCAGTACCGGTCATACCGGAAAGCTTTTTGTAAAGACGGAAATAGTTCTGGAAAGTGATTGTTGCAAGAGTCTTGCTTTCGTGCTCAACCTTAACACCTTCTTTAGCTTCAATAGCCTGATGAAGACCTTCGCTGTAGCGTCTGCCCATCATAATACGG
>JAZNHK010000168.1:0-2265 GCA_045576915.1 Acutalibacteraceae bacterium | reverse complement strand
ACTGTAATTGCGATTTCAAAAATTGTTTCTAACATTATAAATTCTCCTTTCAGGCTACTGCCTGCATTTCTTTCCAGGCTTTGTAGCTTTCTAAATCGTTTTTTATTGTATCAAGAACACCTTTGAGTATTAAGGCATCGTCCAATACACCAAGAATCGGAATTGTGTCGCTTAAAATATCAACAGGACTTACTGCGTAGATAATTGCGATTACAACCATAACTATGGATGAATAGGGTGCGGCTTTATAAACACCGTTTATTGTGTCAATTAGCATATCGCAGAGTGTAGGAATATCCAGAAACCATTTTTTCAAAAATGATATATTTCCTAATTTCTTGCAGAATGCTAATGCTTTGGTTACTAATTCAATAACCTTTGACTTGTTGTTCAGAATATCTTTAGCTTTATTTTGTAGTTTTGCAACTACCAATCTGAATGGGAGTTTATTTGATTTGACAACCTTATTTACATTCACATCCTGATAGCTTTCAATTTCGGTAACATCGTGAAAATCAACTTCAATAGGTTTTGTGTATTTTATTGCTTTTTTCATTTCTATTTCCTCCGATTATTTATCATTCTTTTTATTCTCAATTACAATACCGAGTTTTTCGGCATATGATGGGTTTTTATTTATCTTTTCTGCCAACTTAATGGCTAAAATTCTTTGTTGGGGTGACATATTAACCACTCCTTATGTATCTTATTTGCAACAATCCTTTGTTGTGACTATATGATAGCATTTGAGTATAAACTTCTGAATTACAATAACTGCAAATTTAGATAGCAAAAATTTACAATAAATGCAAAAAAGGTGTTCAAGCAACTGCCTGAACACCTTTTTGTGTAGTTTATTCACTTATAAGTTTTGAGTATTTTTCCTTGTCGATCTTGTTTTCAGCAATCATTTGCTCAACCCAAAGCTGTAATGTTTCAACAGTAATTGAAATTCTTTCAAGCTCTTTTTGAATGAAAACAAAATCTTGTATTTCATCATCTTCAATTATGCCGTCTGCAGTAATTTCGATTAGTCGTTCCTGGCTTTTCTTCATTGAGTTAAGGGAAGAAAGCATTTCAAGAACAATCTGAGCTAAGTCCTTAACCTTGATTTCGGGAACATATTTCTGTCCGATAGGACACTCCTTTGAACAATAGTGATTGCAGAGAGTGGGTTCACCATAAATCTCAGAAAAAAGCATAACCTCTTCGGGATGAATTTCAAGCTTACCGTTTTCAATTCTTTCAAGCCTTTCAGGTTGTAAAGGTTTGCCCAAATCTATCGCTACATCGCAAACCTCATCACGTGTCATATCGTGTTCCTTGCGAATTGATTTATAAATACTGTCTGCCATATTGTTCTCCTTTAGTTTGTTTCAAAACATTGTTTGTATTTAACGCGAAACTATAAATCAAGTATATCACTAAACCAAAAATAGAGCAATAGAATTTTATATTGCCCAAATAATTGAGAGCATATTTTTCTCTGATTAAAACTTTTTCGGTGGAAGATAAAGACGATTGCTATCCACACAAAAATGGTGTATAATCAATTTATTGTGAGGTGCACAAATGAAAAACTATGAAAATGAAGCTCGTGAGCGATGGGGGAACACCGCTGCATATCGTGAGCATGAACAAAAAACCAAGAATTACACAAAAGCAGATTGGACTCAAGCCAATGATGGCTTGATGGCAATTTTTGCTGAGTTTGTTATGTGTAAGAATAACGGGGCGAGTGCGGATTCTGCCGAAGTACAGGAGCTCGTGGCAAAGCTTCAGGCACACATTACCGACAATTACTACACCTGTACCAACGACATTTTCGCAGGTCTTGGGGAAATGTATGTCGCCGACGAGCGTTTCAAAAACAACATCGACAAACACACTCCCGGCACCGCCGCCTTCATCAACGAATCCATCGCCACCTATTGCGGAAAATAACGCAAAACGGAGCCTCCACCCAGTTTAAATCTGCGTGGAGGCTTCAGCTTTTCTATAGGTACTAATATATCTGCTCATATGGAAATGGTTACTCAAATTGACAAAAGAAAACAAGAAAACTACTGCGATCGCAAGATTTTTGCTGAAAACTGTTGAGATGTGCGATCAGATGTGGTATATTTAGAATAATGATACTATTTGAAAATAAAAACTATTTTGAGGTGTATTATGGCTGCAAGTTATAAGAAGTTATTCAAACTCTTAATTGACCGCGATATGAAGAAAAAAGATCTCGCAGAAAAAGCCGGTGTCAGCATCGCC
>JAZNHK010000167.1:0-9583 GCA_045576915.1 Acutalibacteraceae bacterium | reverse complement strand
AAGAATTGTTCCTAATATGATTGCACCTGCAAATCCGAATATTATTATTTGTGAAGAAGAAAAATGCTTCTTAATTTTTGCATCCATAATCAAAACCACCATTCAAGTGTATCTTATTTCCTACTATCATTGTAGCATAATACTTTTTAAGATGGCATTAACGGTTGAACTTCTGTATTAAGATTATGTTAAGATAATTCTTTTTCTTTGTTTATGCGTAGTAAATTTTGATACGCTCAAAAGGATAAGGCACGGTTTTCGCCGTGCCAATTCTGTAGTTTATTTTCAATTCATTTCAACGACCATTTTATTTATATCACCATCTGAGTCTACTATGATAGTTTTTGTTTTGCTCGGAGCTACATAGCCGAATCCGTCTATGTAGGCTTTATTTTTCTCTTCTATAATTTCATTTCGTATTTTTGTTTCCTCATCGGTGAGGTAGCAGGTATCTTTTGCCATAATTTCGTCATTTGGATTTACAGGCTCCTGTGGGTTAGGCTGCCACTTAGCGTACAACACGTCAGGCTTTGTGAATTTGAATGTTGTTACCTGATTCTGTTTTGTTCTCGGATCGGTGAACCATCCAGCGAATGTGTAACCGTATTTTGTTGGTATGTAGTTTTCAAGGCTGATACTTTCGCCGTATCTTTTTGTTATTGGCCTGATAAAGCTACCGCCATCCGATGCGAAGGTTAAGGTTACATTTCCTACGATTCCGAGTTCGTTATCGAAGGTCACTCGGTATTTACTGAGCCACCATGGTTTTGCAGTTGCAGATGCTGTTGTTGTTAGCAGCATAGTCGCTGCCAATGCCGTACATAATACTTTTTTCTTCATAAAATTCTTCCTCTCTGTTTTATATTACCTTTTCGGCAACACAAACATACCACAGAAGATGGCATAAGTCTACGAAGTTTTTTCAAAGTCCTTTTCTTTGATTACTGTGTATTAAATTTTGATATAGGTAAGATAAGAGTCTATCCCTTCATTTCGGAGTGATAGACTCTTATCTTATATAAGTTCCAATATTAAATTTACAATGTTATAAATAATAGGTGCATATATAATTGCAGGTAAGAAGTCTGCAACCTTGATTTTGGTAATTCCCATAAGGTTTGTGCCTATCATAATAATTAAGATTGAGCCGACACATGTCATTTCGTTTATTGCACCTGTACTCATAAACGGAGCAATTAGCCCTGCAAGGAGAACCAATCCGCCCTGAATAACAAATACCGAAACAGAGGCAAGCATAACCCCGAAGCCAAGACTTGAAGCAAGCATCATTGAAGATACAAAGTCAAGAGTAGCTTTTGTAATAAGCACCGAGTTATCTCCGGTGAGTCCCGCCTGAATTGAACCTGTAACGGTCATTGAGCCGACACAGAACAGAAGTGTTGCAGTAAGCAATCCTTCAGCAACAGAAACATTCTGACCGTCTTTTCTGAATTTTGTTTCTACACTTTTGGCAAGTCTGTTTATAGCACCGTCAATATTCAGGAGTGTCCCTGAAATTACACCTAATACAACCGATGCGATTACAATGAGAACATTTTCTCCGCATAAGCTTCCCGATATACCTATATACAAAGTGCAGGCACCCAAGCCTATCATAGCAGCCAAGCTTACTCTTTCGGGGATTCCTTTTTTAAACAATAATCCTATGCACGAGCCAAGTATTACAGTTATAACATTTATAATTACGCCTAACATTTTCTACTCCTGTTTTTTTGAAAGCATAACCTTGTCGCTTGCAAATTCGCTTCCGCTTGCTTTTTCAAATAATTCAAGAAGTTCGGGAATGGTAAGTTTTTTCTTTTCCTCTCCGGAAACATCAACAATTATTCTGCCTTCGTGCATCATAATTAGACGATTACCATACTCGATTGCATCGTGCATATTATGAGTAATCATAAGTGTTGTAAGATTATCCTTTGAAACAATTTCATCGGTGATTTCCAAAACCTTCTTGGCAGTTTTAGGATCAAGTGCCGCAGTATGTTCGTCAAGAAGCAAAAGCTTTGGTTTTTTTAGTGTTGCCATAAGAAGTGTTAAGGCCTGTCTTTGTCCGCCTGACAAAAGCCCAACCTTTGCAGTCAGTCTATTTTCAAGTCCCAAACCAAGAATTTTAAGCAGTTCTTTGTATTCTGCTCTTTCTTTTGATGTGATACCAACCCTGAGCGTTCTTCTTTTCCCACGTCTTGCAGCAAGAGCGAGGTTTTCTTCAATCTGCATATTAGCAGCAGTTCCTGTCATCGGATCCTGAAAAACTTTGCCTAAATATTTCGCACGTTTATACTCAGGCAAGTGTGTAATGTCAACACCATCTATCACAATATTTCCGCAATCTACGGGATATACACCTGCAACCATATTAAGCATTGTAGATTTGCCTGCGCCGTTGCCTCCGATAACCGTTACGAAGTCACCCTCGGCAAGATGAAGGTTAATTCCGTTTAATGCTTTTTTCTCATTTATTGTTCCGGGGTTAAAAGTTTTTTCAACATCTGATATATTAAGCATTTACTTTACCCCCTTTATGTTTTCTCATATGCTTCTGAGTATATTGTCCTTTCCAATACGGAACTGCAAGGAAGATTGCAACAATTGCTGCCGAAAGGAGCTTCAAGAGGTTTGCATCCATTCCTAAAGTGATAACCGTTTGAATTACAATATAATAGATAATCGAACCGAATGCAACTGACAAAAGTCTTAATGCAAAGTTCTTGAAAATTTTACCGAACAATGCTTCGCCTATAATAACTGCAGCAAGACCGATAACGATTGCACCCTGTCCCATTTTAACATCAGCAAATCCCTGATACTGTGCGAGGAACGCTCCCGAAAACGCTACAAGTCCGTTTGAAAGCATGATACCAAGAACCTTATTAAAGTTTGTGTTAATACCCTGCGCGCGGCTCATATTAAGATTTGTTCCCGTTGCCCTTATTCCGCAACCCATTTCAGTTCCAAAGAACCAATATAAAAGTGCAATCAAAACAACTAGAACCACACCTACCGTTATAAGCGGATTATGGAAGGCAAACTCCTTAACCCAACGAAGCGAAACGAGAAGGTCTGTCTGATTAACATTTACAGATTGATTTGCTTTACCCATAATTTTAAGGTTTATAGAATAAAGCGCAAGCTGTGTAAGTATTCCCGATAAAATTGCAGGAATTCCCATAAGGGTATGCAAAAGTCCTGTTATTGCACCTGCCAAAAGACCTGCAACAAATGCAAGTATCATTGCAAGCCACAAATTACATCCGTTTAAAATAAGTATGACAGCAACCGCGCCGCCTGTTGCAAAGGAGCCATCAACGGTCAAATCTGCAACATCTAATATTCTGTATGTGATATAAACACCGATTGCCATAATACCCCATATAAGTCCTTGTGAAAAAGAACCGGGCAAGGCATTCAAAAGTTGTGTTATAATTTCCATTCTTTCCACCTCTGTTAAAACTTATTTAGCCGGAGAGAAGTATGTTCCCTCCGGCTGAAAATTCACTGACTAATTTTCTTCAATAGCTGTATATCCCTCAAGAGGTGTAATTCCTAAAGCTTCGCAATTCTGCTTATTGAATTTAGGAGTCTGTTTTTCTGCGTATTCGATAGGCATTGTGGAAATGTCAGCACCGTCTTTTAAAATCTTAACAGCCATCTTACCGGTTGTGTATCCAAGGTCATAGTAGCTGATAGAAAGTGTTGCAATACCGCATCCTGAGCAGATACCTTCTTCACCTGCGATTACAGGGATTTTTTTAGGTTCGCAGATATTATCAATAATACCCGTATTTTCTGCTACTGTGTTATCTGTAGGAACATAGATTACATCAGACTTATCTGCTGCTGTAGTGCAAATCTGAGCAAGGTCATTGGAATCTGTGAACGGATATAATGTAGCTGTAAGACCTTTCTTTTCAAGCTCTGCTTTAACAACATCTACCTGATACTGGCTGTTTGCTTCTTTTGAGCAGTAAAGAAGACCTACATTTTTAGCATCCGGACACCACTCTGTAATCATTTCTGCCTGTTTATCAAGAGGAGCAAGGTCGGATGTACCTGAAATGTTTCCGCCTACTGTTCCGTTGAAGTTTTTAATTTCAAGAGCCACACCGTATTCTGTAACTGATGTACCAAGGATAGGAATATCGCCTGTTGCTGCTGCTGCTGCCTGAAGAGCAGGAGTAGCGTTAGCCATAATTAAATCCACATTATTGGAAACAAACTGATTTGCGATGGTTGAACATGTATTCGGATCATTCTGACCGTTCTGGAAATCAAATTCAACTGCATCTTCGCCAAGCTCGTCAATAATTGCCTGCTTAAAGCCTTCTGTTGCAGCATCAAGAGCCACATGCTCAACAAGCTGAACAATACCGATTTTATACTTTGCGCTCTCTGAACTGTCACCTGAACAGCCGGTGAGAGACAAACAACCTACGCACATAACAAGTGCCAACATAAGAGATAATACCTTTTTCATAACAAAAACTCCTTACATAAAATAAAAATTTGATAATAATTAGGTTTTACCAAGTACTTGCTTTTTTCTGTAACATAGTATATAATACTTTTTATCATCAGTCAAACGAATAGTTTTAATGATTACCATTAAGATTTTTAATGTTGGAGGATATACAATGGAATTACGTAATTTAATCACTTTTATTCATGTTGCAGAGCTTGGGAGCTTTACAAAAGCCGGGGAACAGCTTGGCTATTCTCAATCAACTATATCAGTTCAGATAAAACAGTTAGAAGACGAACTTGGCTGTCTTTTGTTTGAAAGAATAAATCATACTATAACACTTACACAAAGAGGTCATGAGCTTGTTTCCTATGCCCATCAGGTTCGTACTCTTACCGATGAGTTCAAAGAAAATCTCGAAGAAGAAAAGAAGTGCAGCGGACATATACATCTTGTAACGCCCGATTCTTTGTGTGATGCTATGGTTACCCCGAACTATATTGATTTTCATACAAAATATCCTGATATTTCTGTCAAATTCACAACTGCAGATACAGCAGTGATGTTTGATATGCTTGATCATAATGAGGCAGATGTCATAATAACACTTGACAGTCACTCATATCATAAAGACTATGTTATTGCAAAAGAAGAGCCTGTTTCAATGCACTTTGTTGCAAATACCAAATCGAAGTTCGCCGGCAAAAAGAACTTATCCATTCACGATATTATTAACGAGCCGTTTATTTTAACCGAGTACGGTCAGGGCTACAGACGAGTTTTTGATAAAGAGCTTGCCAAAAAGTCATTAGAGATAACTCCAATCCTTGAAATCGGAAGAACCGATATGATAACCTCTCTCATCGCCCAGGGTGATATGCTTTCCTTTTTGCCTGACTTTGTAACAAAGGACTTTATCGAATCGGGAGAATTGTGCTATCTTGATGTTTGTGATATGGATGTAGATATCTGGAAACAGCTTATCTATCATAAAAACAAATGGATGTCAAAAGCACTTAAAACTTTGATTGATTATATGATGGAAAATGACTTTACAAACTAAAAACAAAGACAAAGGGCGTGCCTCCAAAATGAGACACGCCCTTAAATAATATAATTTAGAAACTGACTGAATACTCTTTTTTAAATCCGTGAGCACCAAAGATTTGCCATTTGCCAACACCAAGTCTTTGCATGATTGCTTCTCTCTCTTCCAAACACAGTTTTGTGTCAGTATCAACAGAAGTCATAAGTATCGGTGCATACTGATTGTATTCTGCTTGTTCTGCAGTTAATCCATGAGTGTTGATGTAAATATCACCTGTAATTGCAATATGCTTTGAATAGTCTATCAGTACAATCTCACCGGGCAAGTGTCCGCCTTTGCCTTCATACACTTCAAAATGCAATTCTTCAAAATCAAAGAAACCAATCTGTGTAAGCGGTTCTGTAAGATTTTCCACATCACTCCACATTACAGTTATCTTCTGAGGATTTACCGTTTTATATGAAGTCAGGATTTTACAAATGTTTATATACGGTTTGTGGAGAGGATTGGATTCTCTGTATCCGTCCCTGCCTTCAAATTCATTTACAAGGCATTTAGCTGTTTTTGCGCTTGCAATCACTTTATCAAACATTGGCAAAAGTCCGCAGTGGTCAACATCCGCATGAGTTACAAGGATTGTCTTTTCCATAGTATCAAACTCAGGAAGTATTCTTCTGAATACTTCAAGCATTTCCTCAGTATAGCAAGCATATCCGCTATCAACAAATAAAACCTTATCATTGCTTTTTATGATGATTGTATTACTTCCGCAAGGAGGCTCAACAAGAGTGATTTCCGTATTATCAGTTACCTTATGAGTGCTTATACGGGGATTAAAGTTCTTGCCTTTTGAAGCACCTAAAAGCTCTGCAAACTTGCTGATGCTGTCAAATGTGCGGTAAGGCGATAATCCTTGTTCATCCAAGGTTTGCATTGCAAGGTTGACATGCACCAAAAGCTCGCGACTCACTTCTTCTGAAAGTCCCATTGTCTGTGCCAGACCTAGAACATAAGTATTATAGAAAATACTGTTATCATAAACCTTTTCAGAGCTGTTATAATCTATCACACGAACCTTGCAAAGCTTCTCGGCTTCTTTCAAAAATTCCGAAATTTTATCGAAATCATCAACATACAAGCCCATTTTGAAATATTGATAATCTGTTCCATTCTCCTGCGAACTGATGTAGGAGATGTTAAAGTTGAATTCACTTATGAGTTCAAGTACATTTGTTACACTTCCCGGAACATCCGAAAGACAGAATTCTATCAAGACAACGCTTGTTTTATTTGTACCCGTTTGCAGATAACCGATTTTTTCAAGTTCGATATCTGCTTTCTTTAACTGTTCCTCTGTGCCTTCTGCATCAATAAACAAGGTGTGTGAATCAACCGCTTTATTGTAACTTACACGGGTAATGTTTATTCCAAGCTGCGAAAAACATTTACTTGCTTTCAAAAACGCTCCGATATGATTAGGCATAGAGGTCACATAGGTCTTTTTCACATAAATCACCTCGTTTATATGCTTTGTATAGAATTACTTGCCGAGTTTCTCCATATCATTCTTACGGATTTCAACTCGTCTTACTTTACCGCTGATTGTTTTAGGAAGTTCATCCACAAATTCAACGATTCTCGGATTTTTGTAAGGCGCAGTATGTGTTTTAACATATTCCTGAATTTCTTTTTTAAGTTCATCTGTTCCTTCGGTGCCTTTAACAAGTACGATGGTAGCCTTTACAATCTGACCGCGCACTTCATCAGGAACAGGTGTGATTGCACATTCCAGAACATAAGGTAGTTCCATGATAACGCTCTCGATTTCAAAAGGTCCGATACGATAGCCCGATGATTTGATAACATCATCAATTCTGCCCACATACCAAAGGTATCCGTCTTCATCCATTGTGGCTTGGTCGCCTGTGTGGTAATATCCGTCATGCCATACTTCGTTTGTTTTTTCTTCGTCCAAGTAATATCCGATAAAGAGACCGCAAGGCACTTCATCTTTTACACGGATACAGATTTCGCCTGTATCACCGGTCTTGCATTCGTTTCCGTCAGGATCAAGGACAACTACATCATACAAAGGACTTGGTCTTCCCATTGAGCCGATTTTCGGTGTTGAGCCAACAAAGTTTGCAATAGAAAGGGTTGTTTCGGTCTGACCGAAGCCTTCCATGATTGTGAGTCCTGTTGCTTTTTTGAACTGATTGAATACTTCGGGATTGAGTGCTTCGCCTGCAGTTGTTGCATACTCGATAGAAGAAAGGTCGTACTTTGACAAATCCTCTTTAATGAAGAAACGGTACATTGTAGGCGGTGCACAAAATGTTGTGATATGGTATTTTGCAAACATCGGTAAGATATCTTCCGAATGGAATCTGTCAAAGTCATATGTGAACTGTGCTGCTTCGCAGAGCCATTGTCCGTAGAGTTTGCCCCAAAGTGCTTTGCCCCAACCTGTGTCGGAGATTGTAAAGTGAAGTCCGTCAGGATTTACATTGTGCCAGTGTTTAGCGGTAGGATAATGACCGAGTGCGTATTTATATGAGTGTGTTGCGATTCTCGGATATCCGGTTGTTCCCGATGTAAAGAGCATAAGCATCGGATCGTTACCACATGGTGTGTTTTCTGTGCGGTCGAAGTGTGTGCTGAAGCGTTCCATCTCAACATTGAAATCGTGCCAGCCTTCTTTTTCGCCGCCAACCAATACTTTTACCATACCGGGATAGTTTGCTGCTGCTTTTTCTGCTTCAACAGATACATCGCCGTCTGCGGTACATACAACCGCTTTTACTCTTGCTGCCTTGTATCTGTAATCAAAGTCGTGCTCTACAAGCTGATTTGTTGCAGGGATTGCGATAGCACCGATTTTATGAAGTGCAAGCATGCAGAACCAGAACTGATAATGTCTTTTTAGTACGAGCATTACGGTATCGCCCTTTTTGATGCCGAGAGATTCAAAGTAGTTTGCAGTTTTTGCAGAATACTTTTTCATATCGCTGAAAGTAAAGCGTCTGTCGGTCTTATCATTTGCAACCCACATCATAGCAAGTTTATCAGGATTCTTTTCTGCAATTGCATCCACGCAATCAAATGCAAAGTTGAATTTATCTGCGTTCTTGAATTTGATACCATTGAAAACGCCATTTTCATCATAAGATGATTCGATAAATTTATCTGCAACTGTTTCAGACTTTTTCTTTTTAGCAGCCACTTTTGCGGCAATCATCGGTGCTTCGGGGTATTCTTCACTAACGGTTCCATCGTGCGGATTTAATACAACTGCATGAAATTCACAACCGCCCTCCGATACTGCAACCATGCCGTGAGGAATGAGGCTGTTATAGAAAATAGAGTCTCCTTCGTGGAGCACATCCACATGATTTCCAACCTGAACTTTGAGCGAACCTTTGACGATAACATCAAATTCCTGACCGTTATGTGAATTAAGCTGCATCGGAGCATTCTGTTCTTCTTCAAGATACGGGAATTTAACGAGGAAAGGTTCAGCGAGTTTTTCTCTGAACTTTGGCGCAAGGTTATTATATTCTACACCGTGCTTCTTTACGATTTTAAGACCTTCGCCTTTTCTTGTGATAGCAAAGGAGGTAAGGGTTGTGCTTGTTCCTTCAAGCAAATCAACAACCTCAACCCCGCAAGCCTTTGCACACTTGTAGATGAATGTGAAGCTGAAATCTGTTTCACCTTTTTCTAAAACCTTATAATCTTCTACTGATACACCGCAAAGCTTTGCAAGCTCTTCCTGTGTGTATCCTTTTGCTTCGCGCAGATCTTTGATTCTGCCAGCGACTTCTTTCAAACTGTAATCCATTGTTTTTGTCTCCTTTCATTTCTGACAAATTTGATATTTGGTTACAAATCTGAATAAAACAATAAAACTCGCCTCAAAGATAACTTTGAGACGAGTTATAATAACCCGCGGTACCACTCAAATTACGGAAATATAAAAATCCCCGTCACTTACCGAGCTCTAACAAGCCCAAGTCGGATCGTAGCCATGTCGTTCTGTGAGCCAAGGAGTTGCC
>JAZNHK010000166.1:0-22017 GCA_045576915.1 Acutalibacteraceae bacterium | reverse complement strand
TTTTAGTTTCATCATATTCAATGCTTATTGAAACCTTTTTCATGTGCAACACCTCACATTGTCATATTCATATCTTCATCTGACCAAGCCTGTTCATCCATACTAATGTTACGCAGGTTAGCCTCATTTTCATCGGTATGTATCCACTCGGTATTATCAATGCAACAATTAGTAAAATTAGCATTGCTAACTGAAGTTCGTGAAAATAACGCATCAGCAAAATTCGAATGTGTAAGCATTGCCATAAAGAGATTGCAACCTTTAAACTTTGTACTTCTGCAAGACATTTCCTCACCGGTAATTCGAATCATACTGCAATCGACGAATTTAGTGTGGTCAGCAATTGAGAAGCACAACTCAGCATTAGTGAAATTGCAATTGACGAACTTTGCGT
The DNA here is from genome assembly GCA_045576915.1 of Acutalibacteraceae bacterium. GTDB lineage: Bacteria > Bacillota > Clostridia > Oscillospirales > Acutalibacteraceae > DTU089. Next base: position 21,623 of record JAZNHK010000166.1, on the reverse strand, counting down.
TGTTCAAAATAGAACTGTTTAACGACCTATCAGAAAAGTCGTAGTTAGAAACAAGACATCCTGAAAAGTTTGCCTGTACTCCACCGGGTTCGTCATAAAGCCATAGCACATGCTTTGCAACCATTATGTCGATTTCCTCTTTTTCCAATTTCCTGTATACAGATTCATCTTCAAACATAGCATATTCAGAAGAAAGTCGCATACCGAATTCTTCGTCATCAAATTCTACTGTATCAAATTCAATCCTGTCACAAAGCATTTCATAAAGAAGTGTAGGAGAAAAGATTTCGGGTTTATAGAACTTATGTATCTCATCCAAATCGATTTTGAAAACACCATCATCCTGATCATCAATCGCTTTGGTAACGATATCATCTCGGATGCTTAACATAGACTTCGTAAACTGTTGCAAGGTGAAGGACTCATCGGCAAGTAACAAAGTTCTTGCTTTAGGAAGATAGGAAAAATTTTTAGCAAAACTTGTACCTTCAGAATTTACAATAATACCTTCATCGTGATTCTGATGGAGGAACAGTACACATCTGCTAATGCCTGTTTCATCTTTATGCATCATTTCTGCATGTTCGGCAATGAAGCTCATGCTTTCCATCGTGTTGTTTTTGAGAAGATTAAATTCATTTTCTGCCAGTTCAACAACTTTCTCTACAGAGCAATATTCTGTCATTGCCTGTTGCTCATTTCTGTTAAATGCTGTTTGTAAAAACACATTAAAGCACCTCCATATTAGGTGATGAATCAAGGTGTGTAATCATACCTTCTTTATCAAGCTCATCGATTATTTCTTGGGTGATGAAGCCATAATAACCTTCGGGTCTTTCAACACCAAACTGCTCATATTGGAATTTAAGAACAGGTTCAATTTCTTTTAAACCTTCCTGTGAATAACCGTGCCTGAAGAATTTCCAACGATTTTCTTCGGTATAAACATAGATGTAATCTGCCCATGAGTTGGGATCGTCAAGCTCATTGAACGTATACTCTTTAGCTTCCATACCTTTTTCGCCACGATCTCTGCCGTATGCAACAACCACACCGTCTTGCCTTGTTGTATACTCAAAGCCATGAGGTTTCGAAGGATCGGGATTAAGATTCGGAGCAAGGCATGAAATACCACCTATATCGATAAGTTCTTTTACTTTTTCAGGTGTATCGTAGTGGTCTATAAGCAAGGCACCGTTATGTGAGAGATAGCCATCACTATGGCAATAAATCGTTCTGTATTTATCAGCACCGATTTGCATTGCAATTAAACTTCGTGTACTCATATTATCAACTTCTTTCTATAAAATTTCTGTTGTCGGCTCACTGGTTGTTTCTTCTTCGATATATGTGATATATGGAATTTTCAACCAATGAGTCCAACTGTTATATGACAAGGGTGTTTTTATAACACCTTTTTTTGTGTTAGCTGCTTGGATTACATAACCATCACCGATATATATACCAATGTGACCGTTGTGCCAAACTGCTACTCCAGGTATTTCGGGAATGGTATCTATTGTGCCCTTCTCTGTAGCTGCAGAGTACATTCCGTCAGCACCAATGTCGGGCATACCATTCGTTCCATAATTGATTTGACCTGTTGCTTCATCAAGCCAACTGTATCCTTTTATGAGACCTACACAGTCGGCTGTTCTACCACCAAGCCAATTACTTTTGATGAAGTCATATTTCCCACCAACCTCATCGGGATATTGTTTGGCCTTTATGTCGAGAATTTTTTGTGTGAGAACAGTTCCGTATGTTCCGTATACATAACCCCAACCATTTGCAACTGCTTCTTCAGCCCATACGCAAAGGTCAATGTTATTTTTGTATCCGTTATTTGTAAATCCTGATGAGTCAATATAGGTACTACGAATATCTTTTACTACGGTGGAGTATTCTTCGGCATCAATTTCACTACCGAATTTTGTATTCACAAGCTCAACCAGTTCTGCATCAGACAAGTCATCTTTAAAGCAACTTGCCAAGTCACTTGCGAAGCTTTCGTTATCGGAAAAATCAAAAAGCCCAAGTGCATACAGCACCTGAGCTTCTCGGTAATGTCCACCGAGTTCTGCATCGTTTAATGCAGATTCAACAGCCAACATTGTGTCGTTCATTTTTTGTAATTCTCGAACCTGTGCATCATCTAAATTTTCCACATAGTTCTCTGCAATTCCATCAATATCAACCTCTACTTTGCCGGTAAGAGCTGCATAAACAGCAAGTAGTGGAGTAGCAAGTGCTATGACAAGAACAATGCACAATACTTTTTTTAGTATTTTCGGGTTCGTAAGTATAGATACCGCTATTTTTTTCAAAGCGGCAGCAACGGTAGCACTCATTATCTACCACCTGATTTACCGAAGATTTTTGTCTTGTATTCGGGTGCAATAACTTGGAGAAGGTATCTTTCGTTACCACATCTATATAGGCAAGTACCACGTTCAGGATACTTAATCAATTCAAATTCGCTCGGCTCTATCTGGAGAGCTTCCATGTATTCTTTGGGATTGATACTACCAGGGTTAAACAAGAACTGATGTGTAGGAATACTGAACATCGGTTTTGTAAATTCACGGATTGTAGGAATTAAGAAATCCTCAATATTCTGACTCGCAATGATAATTGCAGAGTCCTTTTTACGAACTCGTTTCATTGCATTTCGGATATATTCAATAGCAGTCATATTGGTCAAGAAGAGATAAAGCTCATCAATTGATGCAACTGTATTACCCACACTTAAAAGCTGATTGCTCATATATGAGAGGATGTTAAACAACATAGCATCCTTTAATCGCTTGTTGGTATCAAGCAAACCTTTAACACCGAAGCACAAGAAGGCATCATCAGTAATGTTGGTGTAACCATTAAAATATTTTGATTCAGCACCTACACACATTGAGTTGATACCAAGACAGATTTCCTGAAGTATTTCTTCTGTATAAAGATTTTTTTCTCCTTTGTTATATGCCTTGAATTCAGCATCACAGAGATTATACAAGTCAGTCATAATGGGGTAGTCGGTTGCCTTGAGTCTTGAGAAATCAGTTGTATCGGTAATGCCAAAGTTACCGTAAAGTTTTCCGAGGAGAATTTCAAGAGTATCAATCTGTGCATCTGTGAAATCCTTATAGCTTCTGAAAAAGTCTTTCAAGAAAGCAATGTGTTGACTGAGTCTGGTTACTCGTCTGAACGCTTCGGGATCTTCCTTGCTATAATCGTTTTCATTATCAGACCATTCCTTCGGTTCAAGTATGTTTATGATATATTCACCGGACATAAGGTCAATATAGCAACCACCAAGAGTTTCGGTCAATTCCTCATATTCAGATTCGGGGTCAAGACATACAATTCTTTTTCCTGATTCACGAATATTGGTAAGCATAAGTTTCATAAGGAAACTTTTACCCTGACCTGAGTTACCGAGAATAAGAGCATTGGCATTGGTTTTGTCTTCAGCTCTGTGGTCGAAATCAACAAGGATATTTGTGCCGTATTTATCTCGTCCGATATATATTCCGTGAGGATCTGTTTTACCTGAGAAGTTGAAAGGATAGAGATTGGCTACACTTGAGACCGGTAATACTCTTTCAAACTGTGTACCGAACATATTTGAACCCATAGGCATTACCGACAAGAAACCTTCTTTTTGTCTTAATGTAAGACGGTCAACAATAAGCTTTGAACGGGTAAGCTCCATTGATATATCACTTTGAAGCTCTTTGTGTGCTTCAGCGCTTTTGGCTTTAAGTTCAATGTACACAGCACAATGAAGTAGGACTTCCTTGTTCTTTCTCATATTTGCGAGAAGGTCAACCACATCCTGTAAGTTACCTTCGGCTTCAACAGTTTCATTAACATCATTACCTGTGCTTTTGAGAGTGTTTCTTCTTGTTGCATTCTGAATGATTTTACGCTGCTCTGTATTGTCAACCAAACGATGATATATGCGAAGGGTTACACCATTTCTGTCTGCAAGTTGAGCAAGAATAGCCTGTTCCTCTGTTGTAGGTGGATATTCTCTAATCGCCCATACACAACGGAAACTGTCACCAACAATATAGTGGTCGGAAAGAAATTTTATTGTACTTGGGCAGACACAGTCAAAGAAATCTTTGGTGCGAATTTCTTCTTTCTGTTCCTCTGTTAATATTACTTCTTTCTTATTTCTTTTCATTAAAAAACTCCTCTCTGTCAAAGCCTGAAAAACCGTCACTTAAATCAAAATGTTGCTGACCGTCAACATCGGGAAGTCTTTCACCGTTAAATGATGAATCAAAGTAAAGGGCAATAAATCTTTTTATATCATCCTTGCCCATTCTCTGAACCTCGAATCCCTGTTCGGAGATAACTTTTTCTATATTATTAAGTACGGTAAATACCTGTTCGGGTTTTGCACTTTTACATCTGCCGATTAACATGAACTGACGGGCAGTTGCCATTTCAGTTTGGATTTTATCAAGGAACACGATGTCCTTTTCAATAATTCTTCTGACCTTGTTTGATTCCTCTGCAAGTTTTCTTTCTTGCAGATATCTTTTGTTCTCATCAAAGCATTCACTTGCATCGGCACACACAATTTCAATATCGGGAACTGACGATAAAACCATCATTAAGTGATATATCTTTATTTCAATACTTGCTTTTGAAAGAACTGATATGTTTGTGGGAGTAATGTTAAAAAATAAAAGCTCTCCATTTTTAGTGGAGAGCCCATACTTTGTAAAACTCTTTATTCCCAAAAGTTCCTGAACCGATACATCTTTTCTTTTTAATTTCATCGGCTGTTACCTCCATTCAAAGTATTGCTGGGTAGATAAAAGGTATCTACCTGCGTATTTTATAAAATCAAGAATTGTTATATCGTCAATTCTTATTGTAAGAAAGCCATAGCATAATGTTAAGGCAAAGGGAATTACGAATGTAAATCGCACCAAGAAAACTATAGATATGAGACCAGCGATACCTAAAATGCAAAATTCTTTCAATCCCCAAAGCCATATATTCGCCGTAGCTTTTAAGTTCTGTGGATAAATATATGTTTTCATTTTACACCTCCAAATTATTTAAACGCTTTTACAATTGTTCGACCCAAATTTACAGCAGTAGTTGATGCATGGAACACACTCATCATATTAACTCTTACTGAACTATCGAGACCGAACTGTTGTGCAATTCGTGGAACTTCATTAGCTGCTAACATAATACCGAGACCTAATAACATACTTGTTTTGAATGTCATTAAACCAAGATACAGCAAAGTTGTCTGCATAAATGCAGTTAAACATAACGCAGCAATCTGTTTCATCCATTGATTAAAACCATCGGTATATCCTCTTGGTACAGAGAACATATATAAAGCACCGACAGTCATCTGAATGAGCAATATTCCACCTCGTTTAATGTTTTGGAAGAACACTTTAACAACGCAGTATGCAAAGGCAATAAGAGCAAGTAAGCTAAACAAACTTACATGTAATGAACCTGTCTTCATATCAAAGTATATTTTCATTACATCTGAACACAACTGCCCAATATCACGAGCCACATTTGCACCTGCGAGCGAAGCTAAATCGTGTGCAAAAGTGTTTTGTAAAGTGATACATAATTTATATAACTCAACTGGGACAACACCAATTAAAGAACAAGCAAAGAAACCCTTTAAAATGTTTATTGCTGTGCTTTTGATGTTAGCCCTACCATTTTGATATTCAATTGCCGTATCGAATACGGCTACTACAACTCCGGCAACAAACAATGCCCATCCGAAGGTTGTAAAAAGAAGGATTACGGCTTTCACCCAATCCAAATCAAATAATTCAGCGCCCATTGAAGTGATGTATGTGAAAAAGTCTGCTATTGCACCGAATACTATTTCATATATCCATTGGAGAAATGCTCCGAATATTGATTCTGCAATAGCTTCACCCATTGATGCAACTGTTTCGGAAACAGTACCACCTATAGCTTCGACTATATCCGTCACCCAATCAAACAAAGGCTGCACCTCCTGTCAAAAAAAGAGCAAGACGAGAAAACCTCGTCTTGCTCTCATAAATCCGATGGATTTATTATTAAGATTTTTTTGTTTTTCTGTTTTGCATATTTTACTGTGTTTCCTGTTCCACTTGGTTTTCCATCCCAAACTGCAATTATATAATCGGAATTGTCAACCATATATTTATTCCTTTTTTGCATACAATCTGAAGTGTAGTGGTACTGTAACATAGATTCTTTATCACATTTGGATAAAATATCATAATATCTATCTCTAAAAGGTTCTGACCACTTTACGGATTGTTCTTCAAAAGGAATAGCTGCTTCTAATTTAATGTGTGGGTATGTTTTCTTCAATTCTAATACGATTTCAGCAGCATACATGTCTACACCTAATGCCATTCCTGAAATAAAATGGTCAACATCGTATTTAGTGATAAGCAAAACAATTGAATTAAGTAGTAATGCTTTTAATTTTTTACACGAGTCTTCTTCCTCGTTAAAACCAAAAGGTAAATTCTGTGGTCTGTGACCTGTAAAACAACATGTATTCCCCATATTAAACTCCTCAACAAGTGTATGATTAATTTAATAATACGACATTATTCTTACAAATACGACAAACTAAAACAGAACTATTCTCGTAATAGTTGGATTTTCAAAAAATTATTTGAATTGCATGCTCAAAGACTGCTTTGTTTCCTGAAACATTTCGACATAATCGAGCACAGCATCAGAAATTGCCGCTTTCTGTGTCTGCGATAATTTTGTGTACCACTCAGGCTTATTATTGTATTCCCACATATATGGTTCAACATCACCTAAATGAGGAGTATAAAAATTACCGATTATATCAGAAAATTTGAAAATCTGTTTATCAATTATTCCGTCATTGGGACTTATTATAGACGATTGAATTGCTGTATATTTCCCGGCTACTCCTGTTGTTATAAACTGAAGTTTACACAACTTGTTTTCATCAAGTCTGCCGAGCATTGTTTTCCCTACAAACTTAGGGTTTGAGATTACTGTATTATCTTCAAACAATGTTCGCATTTCTTTTTCATAAAAATCCATAGTTTACTCCTTATGAAAGAATTGTCCAGATGTAAAGAGGAGCTGTAAGTGTAAAGAGCAAACATGCGAAAAGAATTGCTGGAGCAGTAAACTCAAACTGACCGTGTTTTCTGTAATCGAAGTAAGCTGTACCAAGCTTAACAAAGAAAAGGACAGCAAGGATTAAATCGACAGCGGGAAACACAACATTGTTTACAACATCCTTAATCTGACCCTGTGCCGCAGTCCATGTACCTTCGATTGCACCTGCAACGTCACCAGCCGCAAAAGCTGTTACTGTAAATACAGAAAGAATAACAGTTACTACTGCAATGCAAAGAAGAATTTTTTTAATGTTATTTTTCATCATTAACATCTCCTAACTTATTAAATATTTTGTTTTCTTTGATATACTTTATCGGTATCTTCAGATTCTCGCAGAAACGAATTTCTGATTGCATACCTCTTGTGATTTCATCACCAAAAACCCATAATTCATCACAAAACCATAAAAGGCTTAACCCTGCTGTGATACCAAGTTCTCTATCTCTTGGATCGTTATCATTAAGGCAGAGTGCATAAAAGTGTGGCACTACCGGAGCAGTACCACACTTAAGTGCATATTTAGCGTACAGTTTTGCTTTTTCAAGGTTTACAGCAATGTTACCGCCAAGAGGAGAACAGATATAAACCTTTTTAAGCATTGTTCCACCTCTTATCTGCGACCTACATACCAATCATCATATGCAGATTCAGATATCTCAATTGAGTTGGTGTTTGCTTTTCTTGTAATCATACCTGCAGGTGTCCAGCAATCGCTCTGAACTATACCGATAGTGTATTTGCCATCGGGATACCATAATGGTGTAAAGTGAACATTACCATATGAGCCATTGGTTCTGAATACCCATTTCAAGCCATCTTTACCGAGTGTTCTATATTCATTTTCAGTTGTTGAATACTTATATTCGGGCAGGAGAGCCTTGCAATACTGTGCAGTTGTATATGCAGTATTATCGGGTTTGGTGTAGCCTGTAACAGCACTCATGTTTTTGTTGAGAGCCATTGTAAGACCATAACCTGATTTCATTGTCCATACACTACCGTTTTTCTCTGCTGTTGAATCAGCAGTAGGAGTCAAGTTAGCTCTGTTATTTGAAATACCAATAGCATAGTCAACCTTCGTATATGTGCCGTTCTCATATTTCCATTCCCACCATGATGCTGCACCTGTTTTTGTTTCTAACTTTGAAGGGATAGAGAAGCCACGAGGAGCTTTCTTTTCAAAGTCAGTATCGGGTGTGGCTGATATGTTGTAAGGTGTGGTTGCATATGATGTTATCTTCTTGTTATATGACAATCCCGCGTCAACCACTTCGGCATGAATTGAGATGTTCGCACCATTAAGACCTTCTGGAACTGTCCACTTGAAGTATATTAAGTTTTTGTTTTCGGCAGGTACTATTGCTTCATATATACTTATGGAATCAACAAGAGTCTGTCCTTTGTATATATTAAATTCAAGAGTGATATTGCTATTGGGTGTATAGTTGATATCACATTTGTTGTTGAGCCAATAACTTGTGATTATATCTGTACCTTCTCTGTATGGAGCATTGGGAGCAATAGGAATTAACGATAACGGATGATTAACCTTACATACTAAAGTCTTTTCATTGTTATTACCGTTGGATTCATATTTTGTGTTTCCTCTGCCCATACCTTCGAGATATACACCACCCCAGATATTAAAGCTACGGGTATTTGCAACTTTGAAGGTATATGCATTTACTCTTGCCTGTGATTTTGCAGGTATAGCGAATACACCGGGTATTTGTGATTTGTCATCCTTAAAGCCTTCAACAAAAATCTTTGTATCCGTGTTGTTTTTGTACACATACTGTACTGTAACTTTCTGTGATACTTCGAGATTGTTCGGGTCGAGAACTGCATTTGTATCTGCATCTATAAGGATGATTTCTGCCAATGCAACGTCAGCCTTTATAACAGGGATATCAATGTTATTTGTTTCTGTTGTATGAGCTGTATCCTTTGCCCATGCAGACTCTAATTTAACACGCAACTTTGTTGTAAGAGGGATAGTATATTTATCAAGTCTGCTATTGGCTGTTACAGGGTTATTCTTGTTTATATGCACACTTTGTGATATATCGGGTTCTCCAACGGGAACTTTAGTCCAAGCAGAACCGTTCAAATAATTCATTGTACCTTTTAAGTTTTCAAGTGCAGTCCATGTGTTATCCATTCTATAATGGTAAGAGAATTTTACACGCTGACCTGCATAGATTTTACCACTTGTTGTATCACCTGCAGTTGCCACAACTGAACCATCATAACCATAAGCAGTTACACGATGTCTGTGGACAGTAGGTTCAACAGGAACATAGAATCTACGAATTGCACCTGCTTTTCTTACTGTACCATTTGCATCTACCCAGTCCATTTTCGCTTCAATTACAAAACTGTCTTTACTTGCATTAATCGTTTTATTTACACCTGTAAACTGGACAGGGAAAAGAGATGTACTTGCATCACTGTTACTCAATGTAACAATTCGTGTCTGCCATTCTTCAGATCCTGTTCTTACATACTGTCTTACACGGATATCTTCTGCTTCATAAGGGAACTGAACATTAAACCATATTGTATCATTCATTGACGGATAACCCTTTTTATATGTGTAATCATTAAAGGTTTCACCGTCAGAAAAACCGTAATTAAAGTCCGTATTGCCTTTTTTACCTTCGTATACATGTACCATTCTTACATTAAGTTCAGGGTTGTATTCCCACTGTGCATAGAGATAAACTGTTGCACCATCAGTAGTTGTAAGGTTTCTTACTGACTGTTTATCAGTATATGATGCACCTGTTCCGTCAGCTCTTGTGTTCCACCCAAGGAAATTATAGCTTGGACGAGTGAAACCATTGGGTAAAAGATTCTTGGCCTGGTTATATACCATTTCCATAGCTGCCATTGTACCTCTTGTAGCACCGTTACCGTTAAATCTGATTGTGTATGTTATCGGACGCCATTGTGCATAGAGATTGATTACAGCACCTTCTGATGAACTTAAATTAATAACTGACTGACGATTGGTATATCTTGTTCCTGATCCATCGGGTTCTGTGTTCCAACCAGTGAATACATAACCAGTTTTTCTAAAGCCATTTTCTGTTAGCTTGGCTGCAACATCGTATGTCATTGCCATTTCAGAAGTTGAACCACCTGTGTGACCGTTTCCGTTAAAAACAATTTTGTATGTTATAGGATTCCACTGGGCATAAAGAGTTACAGTTCTACCATTTGTAGAGGTAAGGTTTCTTACAGTCTGTCTGTTTGAATATGATGTACCTGTTCCGTTTGCTTTTGTATTCCAGTTCTTAAATGTGTAACCTGTTCTTGTGTATCCGTTTGCAGTAAGAGCCTTACTCTCATCGAACTTCATTGTCATACCTGATGTGCTACCACCAGTATGTCCGTTACCATCAAAGCCTATGGAATATGCATTGGTTTCCCACTGTGCATACAAAGTAATTGTTGCACCATTAGTGGAGGAGAGATTCAATACTGACTGTCTGTTTGTATAGGTTGTGCCTGAACCGTCAGCTTTTGTATTCCAACCTGCAAAGTGATAACCTTTTTTTGTAAATCCATTTGCAGTAAGCTTACTTGCAACATCATAAGTACACGTCAAAGAGTCAGTTGAGCCACTTGTATGACCATTACCTTTGAAAACTATATTGTAAGTAATGGGTGTCCATTGAGCATACATTCTTCTTGAGCAATCGTCATTAGCAATATCGGGATTGATATCTGTTGGTTTTATATCACCATCATTTTGATTAATAATCTGACCTTCACCATCTTCAGTTGTACACCACCAACCACCAAAAATATATCCTGTTCTTGCAATTCCGAATGTGGCGACATTTACCAAACCATCGTTTTTTTTCTTGTTATATGTCCATGTCTGATAATACTGTTCATTATCAGCTTTCTTATACACACGTCCTTCAGAATTGAGCTTGTATGTGTCGGATGATGCAATTCTACCACCATTGGCATCGTAATACACTTTTAAGGTATTCGGTGTCCACTGTGCATAAAGATTTACAGTTGCACCATTAGTTGAAGTCAAGTTATTCACTGACTGTCTATTGGAATATGAGGTTCCTGAACCGTCAGCTTTTCTATTCCAATTTTCAAACTTATTACCAGTCTTTTTAAAAGCATTAGCAGTAAGTTTCTTTGCAGTACCATAAACCATCGAAAGGTTTCTCATTGAACCACTCGTAGAACCATTACCATTAAACTTGATTTTATATGTCTTGTTGGTTGTTTCTGTATAAGCAATACCTGCGCCATAACCTTTAGCAATCAAATTATCAAAAGTTTCTTTTGATGTAAGCTTTGTTGCTGCAGTCCATAGACCCTGTCCGTTTGGTGTAAATAATTCATTGGGGAATTCTTTGTTTGTAAATCTTGAAATGTAACCCCACGTATTTGAGGTTGCAGAAGAACCACCCGTACTTGAACCACCAAGCAGATATCTACCATAGACTGCATATTCTGTTACGGTAACCGAATGGTATGTTGACTTTAAGCAAAGGTCGTAAATAGGTTCTACAATAACCTTATCACCATAGTCAAGATTACTTACACTACCAATGCCTAACTTGGAAAGAATTTTATTTATATTGCCATTGTATGTCTGCCATGTACCCATTCCTGATGGAGAGGGGAGTGCAGTAGTAAATGAAATATCTGCTTCTTTATAGCAGTTAGTCTGATTATCTGAAGTTGAGAAACTGTTGTTTTTTCTTGATATTAACTGTTTCTTACTATACTTGGTAGTAAATTTATATCCATCCGAATAACCGAGCTTACCATATCCAGTATTTCTATAAACGTCGATTACCTTTGTTACTTTCATTGAACCATCCGATTCCACACAACTGAAACGATAACCAATACAGTTATCGCTATCCGTTCTTATGGCATAACCAGGGTCACTCGCACTACCTGTAGCACTACTACCTGTGACAGAACTACCATCCCAAGAAAGAGCAAATGCTGATGTGGGAAGTATGCTTATAACTGTGATTATGGCAAGTATTATTGAAATTACTCGTTTTATATTAATCAACACCTTTCTGTCAATAAAAAAAGACCTGCCGAAGCAGGTCTTCAAGCTTGTTTATTCTTTAATGTGAGTGGCAAGTCCTTGCTTTTACTGGTTCGTTGCAGTCGGGACATTTGGTATCTACTGTGAAGTGTACGCAAGTTCCGTTATCACCTTTTCCTACAGGCTTTCCACAATCTTGACAGTATTTCAAGGGGTCTTTTTTTACATTGTACTGTGGACATTTTGTTTCATCGTAACATGCATTTCCCCATTCGTCTGTGGTATAGAAGCTCTTACATGAGTGTGAGCCACAGTGGGGACATCCTTTGTTTTCGAGACTTACGATAAAGTTATGGGTTTCTTTGCTTTCGCAATGGTGACCACTCTTGCCACATGAGTAGATGCTTGTATCAGCATCACCATCGATTACTATGCCTTGCGCATTATCATTTCTGTTTTCATTTTCTTCTACGGGTTTGTCCACCTTAACCGTATTTTCATTTGTGTTTGGCTTTTCGGTTACTGTGTCGACATCTTCGATTTTCAGCATATCGTCATCTTCCACCAAGGTTTCAGGCTCTGTTGTGTCATCCTCTATGTCGGTAGGGATGTCGATTACTGCTTCTTCGGTTGTGATTTCTGTTGTAGGTTCTGTATTGTTCTCGTCTTTGCCGAGACCGATTACAGCTACGATTATCACAGCTACCACCACGATGCCTACGATTGTACCGATAAGTACCTTTATGTTTTTCATAATATCAGCCTCCTGATTAAAATTTCGGATTGAATTTTGAAGTTACTGTTATTGGTACAGTCACTTCAGTTACTTGTCGACCTGCGAAGTACAGAGGAACTGTTATCGTATATTCAGCAATTATTTTAAGTCTGTTTTCCTCTATGAGTCGAACTGTCGGTATTGTTTGCCGATACAGTTCTTCGCCATCGTCACCCACACAATACAACATATTTTCATTAAAGTCCAGCGAATTATATTCAGAATATTTAGAAATATATTGTTCAACATCAACAACCTCTGTAAAATCTGTGCCAGTTTTTATTGAATCATATATTTCGATTGAGTTTTCCATTACGAAACTGTCCAATACAATTCGGGCATTTCTTTCTGATATGCGTATCACATTTACTGTTGCGACGAATTCAATGAAAATTGAAAGTATCATACATAGGATTAAAATCATAACACATGTTCCGATGTATCCATCGCCACGTTTGTTTTTCATTATTCCACCTACTTCCAATACTTTTCGGAAAGACCTGACCTTGTAACTGTTACGGTAACTGGGATTTTGAAAACTCCCAAGCCCTGTACATAGGTATCCTTTGAGATAGTTATCCACATTTTGTCACCGAGCTGCACTCGTTCAAGTGATGTGTTGAACCACTCATCAGCACCATAGTCCATATCATAGTCATAATATTCAACAAGTAAATCCGAATCACGTTCCCAAAACTCGTCACCGAATTCTCCTGTGTAGGTTGCCGATTTTATAAGCTCCTCGGCTATCTGATCCATTTCCACCTTTAAGGTGATGAAGCTGAACAGATTGAGAGAAAGCACCAATACCATTACAAAAACAACTACACCGACACAGATGTCGATGTAGCCTTCGCCACGTTTATTTAACTTAAACACACCGACACCCCCTTATGTAAAGAGAACGCCCACAGAAGACATAATCTGTGAGAAGATTACCACAACATAAATCAGCATAAAGCATAAGAGAAGGCACATTGACAATCTCTTTACCTTTCTCGGTACTTTCTGTGCTTCAAGTCTTAATTGTTGTCTTTGAATGTCATTGAACTTGATTGATAAGGATGCCCAATACATTTCTGTATCGTCACCACGAAGTATGCCTATAAGACCTCGGCACACGTCACTCATCATTGATGAACCTACACGGGATTCAAGCCTTGTAATCGCCGCTTCATAGTTACCTGACCTCATATCAGCTACGGTTATTTCTAATTCGTGCTTTATTTCGGGTCCGGCACTTTCCATATAGCTATCAAGCATATATAACACATCTCGGTTATGCTTCAAGGTTTTCTCAATTGTAAAGACAAGTCTTGGAAGCTCGTATTCAATTTTTCTTCTTTTTGCCTTTATTCTTTTTGAAACTGAACGCACCTCATTGTTATATAACGCTATGGCTAACACAAGGATTATGGGACTTAATAATGGGAGTATAAATAACACGGGTATTGCAAATGAAGCTATAATGAGAGACTTTACAATCGCATTTGCTTTGAACATTTCGGGAGAGATATTCATCTGTGCCGTGTTCAAGTCATTCTGGAGCTGAGCCTTTTTGAACTCATTAAGTCGCATGTGCTTTGCAAAGAAACCTGCAACACCTTTCAGCCACACATCAAGACCCGATGTTTTTTCTTTCTGTTGCTTCGATATAGATTCAACAGCCTTTGATGTTTTGTAATAAGGGATTGCATACAAATCAACAAGGATATAAAAGAGACCTAATCCACAAAGGATTCCGACAATTGCTTGTATCATATATTCAACCTCCTCATCGCTTGTATTCTATTGGCTTTGTAAATTTCATCATAAACAAAGCTGTTATTAAAATTACCACGCCACATACACCTAACACGGCTTTTCCTGATGTTTCATACATTAGGGTGTTAAACCAGTCTTTGTTAAGCATATATAACAGCGGTATGTTGCCGACAACCAATAACACCATTACCCAATATTCATTCTTTGCAGCCGAAAGCATTGTTTTAAGCTCGCTGTTTACTATACGAACATCGGTAAGCTTTGCAACAATGGGGAGTAAGGTGTCTTTTAATGTTCGGTCATCCTGACATTGAATCAAGGTGTCGCACCATTCACGGAAAATCTCATCGTCAATCTTATCTTTTAAGTTATATAAAGCATGTTTTATATTCGATGAAACGAGAGTTGCTTCTGTTTCAAAGGCTTTGAAAACATCTTTTATCGGTGGCTTTATATACTGGATATTCTCTCTTACTGACGACACAATATCATCATTACGGATATATGATGTTGTGATAATTGAAAGAGTTGTTTCCAATTCTTCCTTTGTTGTTTTCTCATATATCGCAAGGGTGTTTGCAGTGTATACAAAAGGCACTAATGCAAGTGATATTGAAAGAGCTGGGAGCAAGAAAAGATTATCAATAAGGACAGAAACGAATGCACCAACAGCAAACAGGATAACAGAAGAAAAACAAACGATTACGAAGTTTTTAGATTTACCTGTTACTGCTAATGCAGTTTTCATTTCCATGAGCTTGGTATATACACCATGTCTTTTTTTGTTTCCTCTTATAGCCCTTGCTTTCTCACGAAGGGTATCGTGAGGAGTAATGATGTGAATTAAATCATTCGTTACTCTTTCGGGTGTAAGGTCAAGGAAACAGGCAATTGCCACTATAACGCATACGCAGGATATGATTGAAAAAACAATCATACATAATCAGCTCCTTTCTGCAAGAACTTTTTCAGCTCACTTTGAGGCACACCAAACTGCATCAACTTGTGTTTAAGATTATCACTCATTATTTCGGGTTGTTCAAAATGACCTTCGATTATATAGTTATCACCCTGCATAGTGTTGCTTGTGATATTGTATCTGAACAATGTGCGATACTCTCTTTCGCCAGAAGGAGTGATTACACATTCAGATATATCCATAATCTTTCGGGAATTGTCTTCCAACTTATGAGCGTAAACAACGAGAGGAAATGCCTGACCAGCCTGCATCAGCGATGTCTTAAAGTTTATAGGGAAACGCTTTTGACAAAGGAGTGCTAAACGCATATGAGCTGCATCGGCAGCAGAGGCATGGATAGTTGATACAACAGTATGACCTGTAAGGGATGCTTCAACAGCAGAATAAGCTTCAGTATCTCGCATTTCTCCGACAACTACAATGTCGGGATTGAATCGCAAGGATGCTACAACCAAATCTTCCTGTGTGATATCGTAAGCTTCGTTATCAGAAGGTCTTGACAATGTATGTACTACATTGTTGGTTATAACATCATCATTTCTGCGAACAAGGGATAACTCACGAGAACCTGATTCAATACTGAATATTCGCTTGTTATCGGGAATTGTTGAAAGCAATGCATTAAGAAGTGTTGTTTTACCTGAACTGGTTGCACCTGCTACAACGAAAGAAACACCATAGCGAAGGCACATGCACAAGAAGTCAATCATCTTCTGTGTTGCATTATTACCTTTTACGATTTCATCCTTTGTAATTCTTGAAGGGTGCAAAAGTCGGATTGATACACTGATACCTCTGTCATCATCAACAATAGGTTCTTTAAGAGCTGTGATTCGTGTGTTACCGGGCAAATGACCTTGAGCCATAGGAGTTGCATTATCAATAATCATACCCGAATGGTGAAGAAGCCTTTTTACAATATCAATAGCATGTTGTGGTGAATAAAAATATTCCGTAGTCTTTTCAATGTGACCATCGGTATATGTTATGGCAATATCATCCCAACCGTTGATATTAATTTCTTCAATATCCTCACGTCCTAAATACTTTGTTAAGATGGAGTATTCAGCCATTTCACAATAGAGCTTGTCTGACAGTTGTTTGAAGCTCATACCTTCGACTATATAATCGTGGTCATACAAGTATTTATCAATGTAGGTTCTCAACTGACCGTATTTATCCTTATCGGATAATGAAGCTGCATAGTTTTCCGAGATGTATTTCTGTACATTATTAAGAAGTGGAAAAAAACCAATTATTTGGCTCATCAGCTCACCACCTTTGCTAACCTCAAAATGCTATCGCAGAATACTTTATCGGTAATATGCTCTGACAAAGTTCCTGTGATAGACTGCTGTTTAAGGGAGTGACTGTAAGGGATTTTGATTTCAACATCCTTGAAGTGTTCTTTAACTTCACCTACAGGGAGATAAATGTCATTATCTTTTATGTTGATTACCTTTACTACTTTATCTGCAAATGCAATAAACTGGTCACCGTTAGCTGCATAGTATGACATACATTTAAGTGTCGGAGTTACAACCTGAACAATAACATCAGCTTCTGCCTTAGCAAGAGAAGAGATGAGGTCACTTCTGTCGCTTACACAGTCAATAACTATGTAGTCAGCAAGTTCTCTCATATTCATAAACAACTGACTGATTTTGTCTTCTGTCGGTCTTGCATATGTGTATTTGTTTTCGTTTGCCTTGTAACCTAAATAACCGAAGTTAGGCATATTCTTTGTTGTTACAATGCTACGAAGGACATCTTCACGATACACATCCGTTTTATCAAGAACCTTACCGATTGAATACAAATCACTTTCCTTACAATGAGGGAAGATGTAACCCATACAAGGCACCATCAAATCAGGTGAAAAGTAAAGGACTCTTTTCTTTCCTTTGTTATATAAGGACTGTGCAACCTTAATGGCAATAGAACTTTTACCACTATCAGGTGAGCCACAAACTGCAATAAACTTACTCATTCACAGCACCACCTTCGGTTGTTGTTTCTGTTTTATTCTTAAAGTAGCTATTCTGTGTGGATAAGAACTTATCGGCAGTTGATTTATCACCTCTGTATACAAGTGCCGCATGAATTTCTGCATTACCTTCATATTCTGCAAGTAACTTTGCCTGTTGTGTATTTGCAAGAACAGTAATTGTACTTGGGAGTTCATAACTTCCGTCTTCATTCTTAATTACTGCATCTTTATCAATACCACCCGATGTAGTTGTAGTTATAACCTTCATATATTTAAGTTCGGGAGGAGTTACTGCTTTGTTAGTGTCGTTATTGACAATAAGGAATGTTACGATATCTCCGTTCTGGAGCTTACCTGATACACCTGCCGCAAGACTGTCTACTGTTACGCTGATTGCTACATGTTTACCGTCAAGTGTTGCGAATACATCTTCAGCAGTATTACCATCTTTGGTGAGCTTATCCTTTGTGAAGAAGTCACCGTTATACAGATTGGAAGCAGCATATTTACCTACGACATCAGCTTTATCTTCAATAGCACCTGAAGGGATTGAATCTTTATCAACCTTAACAACCTCAACTACATCTTCTGTAATGGGTGACCCCTGTTTCACATCCTGTGTAAGTCGTACTATCTTTGTTGTGTCGCTTGTAATATTCGTAACAATAGGAGCAACTACGAAGGTCATTACAACAGCAAGTGCCATGCAGATGATACCTATAATTGTTCTGTTTTTCATTTATAAATAACCTCCTGTTAAATGAAATATGCCACCATAAATCCTGTGGCAAGATATGGAACGAGGGGAAAACCCTCTTTCTTGTTTCTTTTAATGTTCATAAGAATTGCGAGTACCAAACCCAAGGTAAGACCTATAACGCTACCTTTTAATCCAAGCACCAATGAACTTGCGATACAGAACTTTATATCTGCACCACCGATTCTTCCTTTTCCTATGAAGATGCTTAATATCATCAGCAAGGAAATAACGAAAGCAGCCAGCAACATGCTTGGTATACTGGACAACTCAAAGCCTACAAATGCCACTATGACAATCATTACATGGAGCCAGTCATCGCATTCTCTTGATTTAATATCACTAAAAGATGCTAAAAGGAGAATTAAGCTGAACAAAATGCCACGCACTGCCATAGTGGTACATCCGAAAAAAAACAGCAAAGCTACTGTTACTCCAAGTCCGATGCCTACAAAACCTGCTATGGTTTTCACCTTTTCGCCACCCCATCTTTTAAGGGCATATTTCGCAATCAATACAGTTGCTAATACAACTGCTCCAAGAATTACCGATACACCAAATATCTTCAGAAGTGTTTCAACTGTTACATCAATAACTTTCGGCATAATCGGACCAACAATTAAATTCATAAAATTCTCCTTTCAAAAGATTGGTGGGAGTATTAAAACTCCCACCGAGCAAGTATTAGTTAACCGGCATAATTAAAGAGACCCTGTACCTTTGTTACAACAGAAGGCATGATGGTGTCTTCAAAAAGGGCATAAAGGAGAGTGAGAAGGAGCGCACCGACTACGACTGCTATGAGAACCTTAACACCTGTATCAACATAGGTTTCTGCTGTTTTTGTTTCGATAACCTCAACAGCCTTTGCTTTGATGGACATTACTTTATCTTTGATTTTTTTAAACATATTTAATTACCTCAAACTTTCTTAATAATGATCGAAGGCTTCTTCAAAACCTTCTTTAACAGGAAGCATAATTTCATTTTCCAAAAGCGGAGAAAGAAGACCTGAAAGCAAAGCGCCGATAACTACAGCGATGAGGATTTTAACTCCTGAATTCACATAAGTTTCGGCACTTTTGTTTATAAACTTATTCCTTAGTTTGTTTATAATTCTGTTTAGTATCTTTTTTATAAATTCACGTAATTTATAAAAAATCTGTTTTAACATAAACTCACCTCATTATCCACCATAATTGAAGAGTTCCTGTACCTTTGTCACAACAGAAGGCATGATGGTGTCTTCAAAAAGGGCATAAAGGAGAGTGAGAAGGAGCGCACCGATTACAACTGCGATGAGAACCTTGACACCTGTATCAACATAGGTTTCTGCTGTTTTTGTTTCGATAACCTCAACAGCCTTTGCTTTGATGGACATTACTTTATCTTTGATTTTCTTGAACATGAATTTTTACCTCAACTTTCTTATTTTTTAATTACATTGACTGTGAAAAAGCAGCCTCGACATCATCGTCAGGCTGCTCACTCATTGCTTCTGCTTCATCCATGTGAAGTCTTTCTTCGTATGATTTAAGAACGGCTGCATTAATTTCGTTTCTTGCATCTGCCGTAATAGCATGGAAGATATCGCTATATTTCTTTTCACCATCTTTGGTATAAACGCTCTGAGGCATCTGAACAAAAAGTCCTTTAGATGAGTCAACAACCTTAAGACCGTGAATAGCAAATGCACCTGCAATATTCGCACTGGCATATGCTTTGATTTTGCTATCTTCCTGATTTACCATGCGATCAATTTTCGCATTTACAAGTGGCTGTTTTTTCTGTGCCATAATTTTTTCCTACCTTTCGATTAACTGAAACTTATAATTGTGAATCCCATGTCCGATTCAACTTCTGCCTGAGAAATCTGTTCGGGTTCTTTGAACCGTTCCATATATGTCATCACCTCCTCGTCTGTGAGTGAACGGAAGTCATCTTCTGTTAAACCAACAACAAAGAAGGGTCCGGCAATAATGGTGCTTTCATCAAGTCTACGATTACCTGCCATACCCATAAGTTTTGATTCTTCGTTGCCGATAAGACAGACATTGTCATCTTCCAGATATATCGGCTCTATGTATCCACCTACAGCTCTCTGTTCAGCTTCAAGTGTGTGTGCCACTTCGGAAACAAACGGAGGACGGTTTGGCTCAACATAGACGATAGTCATTAAGTTGTCGGGTTTCTGCGTAAGGGTTGCATCAAAATCAACCTTTTGGAAACCTACAGAGTCACAAAAAAAGGCACCCTCATCTGTCTGGACGATGTCCGAAACGGAAAGAGAGTGACCTCTGTGAAGTGGATGAGATTCTGTATTAAACCGAGTGAAAACATCTTCAAGTGTTTTCGCTTCAATATCACCATTGAAAACCTCATCATATATTTGTGGATCTATTTTTTCTGTTTTTTGAATTCGTGCAGTTCTGTCAAGATTCATAAACTTAACATCATTTGCATCTCGCTCATTATTGATTTGGAATATCTTTATTTTCATTACTGTAAACCTCCCATTCCTACATCATTGTTTTCTTGTAACCTGTATTCGGAAAGTTTTTCCTTTGCCCATTCGGGAAGATATTTTTCGTCCAAAACACCAAAGAAATTTTGTCTTCTGAAGTGTGTAAACTCATCGTCTTTCAAAAAATATCCATTAACCTGTGCACCTATGGCATTAGGATCACAACCAAAACCACTTGTTGCAAAGAACAACTGAAAATCTGCTGTTTTGTATTCATCCTTAAATGTACTTGGCTTAATCACCAATACTTTGTCTGTATAATCGCCTTCATCAGTACAATGACTTGAATCGAAGAGACCTAAATTCTTGTAATAATCTCTTGCTTGATTGATAAGCAAATCCACTAGACCAGGATGTGAATCAACGACAAACTGCCAACAATGTTCTTCTCTCGGAATCCAGATATCTTTTGCCCATTTCTTGTTGTCTTCTGAAAAACGACCATCCGTCTTATTCTGCTGTATGGTGTTTGCCAAAACCCAATTAACTCTGTCAAGTCCATAGGCATTTACAATATCGTTGATGCACTTTTCAAGAACATTGTTTTTATAGTTATCTCGTATTGCGCGTTCAATGGTTCTTGCACAATCACAGTTGGCACTATGACTCTTTCTCCATTTGTC
>JAZNHK010000165.1:0-2930 GCA_045576915.1 Acutalibacteraceae bacterium | reverse complement strand
AAGTAAAAATTGCTTACTTAAAAGTACATGGTTTTGTATTTAGGTTGATTTGTTTTAATTGTATATGTTATAATGTTGGTATCAAACTATATGAGGTGCTCATATGAAAGAAACAATACTAAAAAATCAGGCTGACTGCGTTTGTGAGGTAATGATATGAAAAATTATGATATTGCCGCCTTTATATGGCCGTCTTACACAGGTGACGAGCCGAGAACCCGTATTTTCTGGCCCGAGGGCTATGGTGAATGGCAGACTGTTAAAGCAATGACCAACAGAGGCTATGAAGGTTGCCGTTGGCCCCGTATTCCCACCTGGGGATATGTTAACGAAGCTGACAGCAGGGTTATGGAAATGCAGATCAACTGCGCTGTTTCTTACGGCGTCAACGTTTTTATTTATGACTGGTATTGGTATGATAACAGACCTTTCCTGGAAAACTGTCTTAATGACGGATTCCTTAAAGCCCGCAACAACACTCAGATGAAATTCATGCTCATGTGGGCAAATCACAATGCAACTCATCTCTGGGATAAGAGAAATTCCGATACAGACCTTTCAACCGTTATCTGGAGCGGCGTTGTTACTCCCGAAATTTTTTCGGAGATATGCGACAGAACAATCGAAAAATATTTCAAGCGTGAAAATTATTATATGATTGACGGATGCCCCGTCTACATGGTTTTTGATGTTGACAACTTCATCCGTACATTCGGCACAACTCAGGAATGCAAAAAAGGTCTTGAAGAATTCCGAAGAAAAACCGTTGAAGCAGGCTTCAAGGGTCTCCATTTTCAGGCTGTAAACTGGAAAGGACATACATATAACTGGCTTAATGACGGTGACGACTGCAAAGGCATGACAGTTTATGAGCTTTATGATTATCTCGGATTTGATTCCGTTACAAATTACAACTGGTTTTCATGCGTTGACCCCGACGGCGACTATGCGCAGCAGACCGACGCTTATATTGAAAATCTTGAAGAAGAAACCAAGTTGATGAATGTGCCTTTCTATCCCAATATTTCAGTAGGCTGGGATAATAACGTGAGATTCAACAAGTTCATGCCCGGCGTTGTTAAAAACAACACTCCCGAAAATTTCAGAATCGCCTGCGAAAAGGTCAAGAAATTTGCTGATGAGTCAATAGAAAAAGGTGTTATGAAAGCTCCGTTCATAACAGTTAACAGTTGGAATGAATGGACTGAAACAAGCTATCTCCAGCCTGATGACCTTTACGGTTACGGCTATCTGGAAGCAATTAAAGAGGTGTTTACCGGGGAATGAATATGACTGTTTTTAAAGATTTTTCTTATGGGACCCATGAAAGACAGAAAGCTGACATTTATATTCCTGAAAAGCCTGTTTCCCAATCAGGACTGATACTTTTTATACATGGCGGCGGCTGGACTGAGGGTGATAAATCTGATCACACTCCCGATGCAGAGTTTTTTTCAGGACTTGGATATATATGCGCCGCTATTAATTACCGATATGTTTCCAAAAGCATAAATGTCCATCATGTGCTTGATGATGTAACAAGCTCACTTAACACCATAAAGCAAAAATGCAGCGAATACGGTTACAATATAAATGAGCTTATTTTATCCGGCGGATCTGCAGGCTCACATATCGCACTTCTTTATGCTTACACGAAAAAAGAAGTTTCGCCGATTAAGCCCTCGGCAGTCTGTTGCTACTGCCCGCCTACCGATTGCACAAGGGAAGATTTTCTTATGGGCATTAAAGGTGAATTTGAAAGTTGGAAATACGGACTCCTGTCACAGGTATGCAATGCAGATATATCAAAAGAAACTTTAAATAACGAAGCTTCACAAAAAGCTTTAAGTGAAATCTCACCTATAAACTACGTTGATGAAAACTGCATCCCTACCGCAATTTTTTACGGAAAAGAAGATGACCTTATTCCGGCAAAGCACATAGAGGATTTTGAGCGTAAGCTTGCCCGAAACGGTATTAAGCACGATTTCGTTCTTTACAAAAATTCAGGCCACTTACTCGATAAAGACCCCGATGCGGCAATCAAAGCCAGAAAGATTATCAAGCAATATGCAGAACTTTATTTCTGACTTTTAGCAAACGTAACAACCCTGCTTATATCGCTGTGCCCCATTATCTTCACAAAGAATGTTCAATTCTTATGCTCAGTCAAAACCTACGGCTAAGCCGGAGGCTTGAATAAGCCCTAGAAGGGCTTTTTGCAGACAAAACCCCTAAAGGGGCGCTGAACAGTTTGCCGACCGCATTACTTTTTCAGCCACCCCTAAAGGGGTTCTTTTTATGCTTTCTTGTTCTCGCTACCCGTAAACGGGTCTACATACTCTTTGAGACTCATTTGGTCTGCTATTTGGTCTTCTGCAAGCTGATTCCTTATATACTCTGCCACTTGCTTTTTATTGCGTCCTACTGTATCCACAAAATATCCTCTAGCCCAAAAGTGCCGGTTTCCGTACTTGTACTTTAAATTTGCGTGCCGATCAAATATCATAAGGCTACTCTTTCCTTTCAAGTATCCCATTATTTGCGACACACTATATTTGGGCGGTATGCTTATTAACATATGAACATGATCTGGACACAGTTCTGCTTCTATTATCTCTATTCCCTTTTGTTTGCATAACTGTCGTAATATTTTTCCTATATCTGCTTTTATCTCTCCGTATATTGCTATCCTTCGATATTTCGGAGCAAATACTACATGGTATTGACATCTCCAACTTGTATGGTCTAAACTATTTATGTCTTTTTCTTTCACGATAAAGACCTCCTTGATTTTTAGTTGTGTGGTCGGCAAACCACTTCTATTCTATCAAGGAGTTTTTTTCTTGTCTACTTCACTCCTCGCTAAAAGCTATTTTTTTACCCCCTGTAAAACAGGGGGTTGTGTTTGTTACAAACAATTCAAGCAG
>JAZNHK010000164.1:0-4432 GCA_045576915.1 Acutalibacteraceae bacterium | reverse complement strand
AATCAAGAACTTCAGGCTCATCTGCTGCAGCTTTACCGCTCTTAATAAGCTCGTCTGCAATACGCTTGTCCTCTGCACCTGTGAGATGACCGTCGTATGTGAAGGTACGAACTACAGGCAAGTTGTTACGTTTACCAACCTCAAAGTCGTTAGGGTCGTGAGCAGGAGTAATTTTAACTACACCTGTACCCTTTGTCATATCTGCGTGTTCATCGCAAACAATAGGAATTTCTTTATTAAGAAGAGGTAAAATTACGTGGCAACCGTGAAGATGTTTGTAACGTTCATCCTCTGCATTGATAGCAACAGCGGTATCACCAAGCATTGTTTCAGGACGGGTTGTTGCAAGCTCAAGCTTCTCACCTGTTTCCTTAACGGTGTAAAGAAGATGCCAGAAATTGCCGTCTTTCTCTTCGTATTCAACCTCTGCATCAGAAATGGAAGTGTTACAGCAAGGACACCAGTTAACCATACGGTTACCTCTGTAAATCAAATCCTTATCATAGAGAGTTTTGAAAACTGTATTAACTGCTTTATTGCAACCTTCGTCAAGAGTGAATCTTTCTCTGTCCCAGTCGCAGGAAGAACCAAGCTTTTTGAGCTGTTCAACAATTCTGCCGCCATACTGTTCTTTCCAAGCCCAGGCTCTTTCAAGGAAGCCATCACGACCTAAATCCTCTTTGCTGATACCTTCAGCACGCATTGATTCAACAATTTTTGCCTCGGTAGCAATTGAAGCGTGGTCAGTACCGGGAAGCCAGAGTGTATCAAAGCCCGACATCCTCTTCCATCGGATAAGAATATCCTGAAGAGTGTTATCAAGAGCGTGTCCCATATGGAGCTGACCTGTAATATTTGGTGGCGGAATAACGATGGTGTAGGTAGGCTTACCCTCTTCACACTTAGCGTGGAAATATTTACCATCGAGCCAGGATTTATAAATACGTTCCTCTACGTTTTTAGGATCGTATTGTTTTGCAAGTTCTTTAATCAAGAAAACATCTCCTTAATAATACTTATATATTATAAAAATTCCAAGATATTATCACACAAAAACCTTTAATTGTCAATGATTTACAGCATTTATATCACTTAAAATTTATATATTATGAAAATGCTTGATTTTTACAAAAAAATATAATATACTTATTTGGTAAATAAAACTACTCAAAGGAGTTTTGTAAAATGAAAAATATGAAAGAAAGAAGCCTTGTTGCTTACTACCTTTTCTCATTCCTCACCCTTGGCATTTATGCTCTTGTTTTCTGGGGCAAATATACTAAAGATGTTAACGCTCTTTGCGAAGGCGACGGCAAAAAGACAATGAAATTCAAATATGTTGTTCTTTTGAGCATCATTACTGTCGGTATTTTCGGCCTCGTTTGGAGATGTAAGCTTGGTAACAGACTTCAGGAAAACGCAGAACGCTATGACCTTAAGTTCAGCGAAGGCGGTAAACTTGTTGTTTTCTTCACAATTTTCGGTCTTGTTATCGGTGATTTCATCCTTATCAAAAATTTCAACAAAATGGCTAAAGCTTACAACGATTACAATGGTCTTGTTGACCCTGATGCAGAAAATAAAACATATTTCTTTGCAGACGAAGATTAATACATAATAAAATTATAACAGGTTCGTAAAAAGTTCTGCTTTTTACGAACCTGTTTTTTTAGTTTTCTAAATCTTTCATTGCTTTCTTAAATTGGAAAGCGAACAGAATTGATGTGAATGTTACCGCTACTATATCAGCAATTGGCTCTGCCATGTAAACGCCCATAGTTTTATTTGACACCAGAATAGGAATGATATAAATTAAGGGTAAAAGCAACACAAACTTTCTGACTACCGCAACAATAATAGAGTTGACTGCTTTGCCAAGAGAAGTGAATGTCATCTGACAAGCAATTTGGATACCGAAAAGAAAAATCCCGCCAAGATATGTGCGAAGAGCCGGTGCGGTAAATTCAATCAAATCAGCATCAGGTGTAAATATTCCAACAAACAACTTCGGAACAAGCATTATAACCGCCCACAATGTTACAGAATAAACAAGGCAAGTTGTTAGAAGAATACGGAAAGTCTTTTTTACTCTTACTGCATTTTTAGCACCATAGTTAAAGCTTAAAATCGGTTGAGCACCTTGTGCAATCCCCTGAAGAGGCAACAAAGCAAACTGCATTACGCTTGTTAAAATAGTCATAGCACCAACGGCAATATCACCGCCATAACGAAGCAAAGACGAGTTAAAACAGACCGATATAATGCTCTCACTTGACTGCATAATAAATGTTGCCGCACCTAAAGCAACACAAGGTAAAACGATTTTGGGTGATAACTTCAAATTTGTTTTTTTGAGTTTTATAACAGTCTTTTTCCCACATAAAAAGCTAACAACCCAAACGCAAGAAACGGCTTGAGAAAGAATTGTTGCTAACGCAGCACCTTTTACACCCAAATCTAAACTAAAAATAAAAATCGGATCAAGAATGATATTGCATACAGCACCAATTATAATAGATATCATTGATATTTTAGTAAATCCCTGGGCTGTAATAAATGCGTTCATACCAAGAGTTAACTGAACAAAAATCGTACCCAATGCATAGATACTCATATAATCAGTTGCATAACTTATTGTGTTTTTACTCGCACCAAAGGCTAAAAGCAAATCCTCGTTCCAAGCAGAAAGTACAATAGTCAGTATTAAAGAAATAACTATTTGCAATAAAAAACAGCCGCCCAGTGTTTTTTCTGCAGACTCACTATCTTTCTTACCCATATAGATAGAGGCTCTCGGAGCTCCCCCGGAACTTACCAAAGCAGCAAATGCAGTAACAATCATTATAATTGGCATGCACACACCCACACCCGTAAGTGCAAGGCTACCCTCTTCAGGCATATGGCCGATATAAATGCGGTCAACGATGTTATAGAGCATATTTATAAGCTGAGCCACAACAGTAGGAATTGCTAATTTAAAGAGTAATTTACCAACGGGTGCAGTTCCTAAAAACTCTTTATTATCTTTCATTAAACAAACCTCTTAATAATATGAAATAAGTAAACCCCCGTAAAACCAAAGGTTTCGGGGGTTTTGAAATAATCGGCAAATTATCTCTTTGAGAACTGGGGTGCACGACGTGCGCCTTTGAGACCGTATTTCTTTCTTTCTTTCATTCTGGGGTCACGAGTGAGAAGACCAGCTTTCTTAAGAATGGGACGAACATCGTCTTCAGACTGAAGAAGAGCTCTTGCAATACCGTGACGGATAGCACCAGCCTGACCTGTAACGCCACCACCGTTTACGCGGCAAACAACATCGTATTTTTCAAGACTCTCTGTAAGAGTGAGAGGCTGACGAACGATGAGCTTAAGTGTTTCAAGACCGAAATAATCGTCGATATCTCTGTCATTGATTGTAACTTTACCTGTACCGGGATATACACGAACACGTGCAACGGATTTTTTTCTTCTACCTGTGCCGTAGAAATATGCTTTGCTTTCGTACATAATTAGTGCCTCCTCCCTTAAAATTCTCTAACGATAGGCTTCTGAGCTGTCTGTTCGTGTTCTGCACCTGCATATACACGAAGACGAGCCATAGCAGCTCTGCCGAGAGTGTTATCGGGAAGCATACCCTTAACAGCTTTCTGCATTGCGAACTCAGGTTTTTCTTTCATGAGAATGCCGTATTTAACGGATTTCATGTTACCAACATAGCCTGTGTGATGATGATAGTATTTGTCTTCAAGTTTATTACCTGTGAGAACAACTTTAGCAGCATTGATGATGATAACGCTGTCGCCACAGTCTGCGTGAGGAGCGAATGTGGGTTTGTGCTTACCACGAAGAAGAACAGCAGCTTCAACAGCAACTTCGCCGAGAGTTCTGCCTTCTGCGTCAAGAACATACCACTGGCGCTCAGTTTTGCCTTTGGGCATATAAGTAGACATAACAGTTACCTCCGTAATAGTTTTGGGGAGTTTCCCCTTTCATTGCCTAGTTATATTATCATAAGCCCAAACCAATGTCAACACTTTTTTTGAGTCAATTTAAAATAATTCTGTCTATCTCTTGTTTTCTCTGTTATTCTTTCGTTTTCATATGTTTTTCTCACGTGGCAAATTACACTTTTCACATAAAAAACAATGTGGATTTTGCTAAAAATAACAAAACCCACGTTGTACAATATGCTGTATTTATTTACCTAGTTTACTATAATCCTTAACGACCTCTACTCTGTTCTTACGACGTTTCTTGCGTTTTCTCTGTTTAAGAGTTCCGAAGTAAAGAACCGCAACAATTATCACCACTACAACTAACACTACAAGAAAGACCTTTGAGGTAGCAATACCCTCAATCCAATTAAACATTGCCCAAAGATAATTTTTCTTAACTGTCTGGTAAGCTACCAGTTCAATATCCGCCACTA
>JAZNHK010000163.1:0-8821 GCA_045576915.1 Acutalibacteraceae bacterium | reverse complement strand
AGCAGGCGACGCTCTTAAGCTCAAAGAAGTTAAGAGCAATCAGCACTTTACTCAGCCACCCTCATTCTACACAGAAGCTTCTCTTATTAAAACCCTTGAAGAAACAGGTGTTGGCCGTCCCAGTACCAATGCTTCAATTGTTACAACTATCATTAAGAGAGAGTATGTAAAGCGTGACGGCAAGCTTCTTAAAGCAACAGAGCTTGGTGTTGCAACAACAAATCTTCTTAAAGAAAAATTCCAGAAAATCGTTAATACAAAATTCACTGCATCAATGGAAACAAAGCTTGATGAAATTGATGAAGGCAAAACCAATTATGTTGCAATGCTCCACGAATTTTATGATGATCTGGAGAACACTCTTGCTAAGGCAAAAACAGAAATGCAAGGACAGAAAATTCAACTTCAGGAAGATATCACTGATATCAAGTGCGATAAATGTGGCAGAAATATGGTTGTAAAGGTTGGCAGATTCGGTAAATTTCTTGCTTGTCCCGGTTATCCCGAATGTAAAACAACCAAACCACTTATCGAGGAAACAAATGCAACCTGTCCTGTTTGTGGTGGTAATGTAATTGGTAAAAAGTCAAAACGTGGTTACCAGTTCTATGGCTGCAGTAATTATCCCAATTGTAACTTTATGACATGGGATAAGCCTACCGGTGAAAATTGTCCTGAATGCGGCAAATCACTCTTTAAAGGCAAGGGCGGAATGGTTACATGTTCAAACGAGGCTTGCAACTATACGTTTAAAGCCGCTCGTAAAAATGCTAAAAAAACACAGGAAGAAAAAGATGACTGATAAAAAAGCTGTTGTTATAGGCGGAGGTCTTGCCGGGGTTGAAGCGGCAAATCAACTCAGCAAAAAAGGTGTTAAGGTTACCCTTTATGAAATGAAGCCCCAAAGATTTTCTCCCGCACATAAAAGTGAGAAACTCGGAGAGCTTGTTTGCTCAAATTCTCTCAAAGCTGCTCGTTTAGGCTCTGCTGCAGGACTTCTGAAAGCGGAAATGCGACTTTTTGGCTCTGTCTGCCTTGATTCGGCAGATATTGCACAGGTTCCTGCAGGTGGTGCCCTTGCGGTTGACAGAGATATTTTTTCAACACTTATAACAGAGCGTATAGAGAATGACCCCAATATTACTCTGATACGTGAGGAAATAACCGAAATCCCTGAAAGTGATGTTGTTATAATTGCCGCAGGACCTTTAATGTCTGATGCTCTGGCGGATAAAGTAGCCACCCTTTGCGGCAAGGAATTCCTTTCCTTTTATGATGCGGCAGCACCCATTGTTACCGCAGAAAGTGTTGATATGGAATATGCTTTCACCCAGTCAAGATATGACAGGGGTGGCGAGGATGATTATATAAACTGTCCTCTCAACAAAGAGGAATATGAAGCGTTTTATGACGCTATTATAAATGCAGAAGGTGCAGAACTCCATTCTTTTGATAAGAAAAAGGACGTTTATGAAGGTTGTATGCCTATTGAGGTTCTGGCATCAAGAGGCAAGGATGCTATGCGTTATGGTCCGTTAAAGCCTGTTGGGCTTACAAATCCAAGAACTGGTCACAGACCCTGGGCCAATCTTCAGCTTCGTAAAGAAAATAAAGACGGAACAATGTATAACCTTGTTGGCTTTCAGACTAATCTGAAATTCCCTGAGCAGAAGAGAGTTTTTTCTATGTTTCCTGCTCTTAAGAATGCAGAGTTTGTACGATATGGCGTTATGCACAGAAACACATTCCTTAATTCGCCCGGTCTTTTGAATCAGGATTTCAGTATGAAAAAAGCACCTCATATTTATTTTGCAGGGCAGATTTCCGGTGTTGAGGGATATATGGAATCAGCGGCATCCGGTATCCTTGCAGGTTACAATGCGGCAAGAAGACTTTTTGGCGAAGCACCTTTAAGTCTTCCAAAAATTACAATGTTAGGTGCACTTTCTCAATATATAAGTGACGAAAGTGTAAAGAATTTTCAGCCTATGGGTGCAGCAATAGGTATAATTGACCCGTTGGATGAAAGAATTAGAGATAAGGCGGAACGTTATCTTAAGGTAGCTGAACGCAGTCTTGAATATTATAAAACTATTGAGTTATAAGGTAAGTGGATTTTAAATACAGACACTTTCTCTGTAACGTAGTTGAACTTTTGAAAAGAATAAGGAGGCAGTTATGAATTTATCGGCATTTGAAGAAATTATCGGATATGAATTTAATGACAAAGAGCTTATTACAAGAGCTCTTACTCACTCATCCTATGCAAACGAAAACAAGTTGCCTCACGATAACGAAAGACTCGAGTTTTTAGGGGATTCCGTTTTAGGCTTTGTTACTGCAGAATACCTTTTCGAAGAGTTTAAAACCCGTCCCGAAGGTGCTCTTACAAAACTTCGTGCGGCAGTTGTTTGTGAAAAATCTCTTTTTAAATTTGCTGAAAAAATAAATTTAGGCGAATTTATTCTTATGGGCAGAGGCGAGGAACATACAGGTGGCAGAAACAGGCCGTCCATTGTTTCTGATGCCTTTGAGGCAGTTATTGCTGCAATGTATCTTGATGGAGGTATCGAGGTCGTAAAGCCATATATACTTGGTTTTATTAAAGAAGCTGTAAAAAGAGAAGCAAGTTTTAAGGATAATAAATCACTTCTTCAGGAAGAAATTCAAAAAGAAAAAGGCAACACATTGGCCTATGAAGAGGTTGGCGAGTCAGGTCCCGACCACGATAAAACCTTTAAGTTTGTTGTTAAGCTTAATGGTGAAATTGTGGGTAGAGGTGAGGGTAGAACAAAAAAAGAAGCTGAGCAGGCGGCAGCAGGCGATGCACTTTCAAAAACTAAAAAATGAAACACGCCAATATATCACTTTTTGTTCCCCATCAGGGGTGTGAGCACCAGTGCTCTTTTTGTAATCAGAAAACTATTTCAGGAACGGTTAAAGAACTGACTCCGGAAGAAGTGAACGAAACTCTTTTAAAAGCAATAAATGATGGTGTTGACTCACAGAATACTGAAATTGCTTTCTTTGGTGGCAGCTTTACTGCAATTGATAGAGAGTATATGATTTCTCTTCTGGAAGTTACGAAGCCGTATATAGAAAACGGTAGCTTTTGCGGAATAAGAATATCTACACGACCTGATGCAATAGACACAGATGTGCTTGATATTTTAAAAGAATACAAGGTCACTTCAATAGAATTAGGGGCACAGAGTACAGATTCAGAGGTTCTTTTATTAAATCACCGTGGTCATACCCGCGATGATATAATAAAAGCATCAGACTTAATAAAACAAAACGGCTTTTCTTTAGGTCTTCAGATGATGACAGGACTTTTGGGTGATACGCCCGAAAAAACCTTGCAAACAGCAGATGATATTATAAAGCTGAAGCCTGATACTGTAAGAATTTATCCCACAATAGTTCTTGAAGGTACATATCTCGGAGAACTGTATAAAAAAGGAAAATATATGCCTCAGACTGTGGATGAGGCGACAGAAATCTGTGCGGTTCTTTTACAAAAGTTTTATGAAGAAAATATAAAAGTAATTAGATTAGGGTTGCATTCAGGCGGTAATGTTGAGGAAGGTTACCTTGCAGGGCCATATCATCCTGCTTTTGGTGAGCTTTGCGAATCAAAAATATATCTCAATACGGCAGTAAAAATGCTTTCTGAAAAACACCCTGTTGAAATGAAAAATATATGCTCTCTTACTGAGCGTAAAGAAATAATCCTTTATGTTAATGACCGTGAAATTTCCAAAATGACCGGTCAGAAAAGTTCCAATAGAATTGCTCTTCGCAGATTAGGTTGGAATGTTACAATCAAAGGAATGAAAACATTAAAGAAGTACGAAATCATTGTAGAATAAGAGGTAGAAAACCAAATGTTTCTTAAAGCGATAGAAATGCAGGGCTTTAAATCCTTTCCGGATAAGACTGTATTGAATTTCGGGAAAGGTATAACGGCAGTTGTTGGCCCTAATGGTAGCGGAAAGAGTAACCTTTCCGATGCTATGCGTTGGGTTCTGGGTGAGCAATCAACAAAAAATCTGCGTGGCTCAAAAATGGAGGATGTTATCTTCAGTGGTACAGATTCCCGCCGTGCAGTAGGATTTGCAGAGGTTACACTCAAGCTCGATAACTCCGATATGGCACTCAATAACCCGAAAAAAGAGGTGACGGTTACAAGACGTTACTACCGTTCGGGTGAAAGCGAATATAAAATAAATGGCGAACAGGCAAGATTGAAGGATATTCATGAGCTCTTTATGGATACCGGTCTTGGTCGTGACGGCTATTCTATGATTAGTCAGGGTAAGGTTGAAACACTTATTTCCGGCAAATCTGACGATAGACGTGATATGCTCGAAGAGGCAGCAGGTATCTCTCATTACAGATATCGCCGTGCAGATGCTATGCGTCGACTCAGTCAGGCGGAAGAAAATCTTTTGAGATTAAGAGATATTCTCACAGAGCTTGAAACACGAGTTGGACCACTTAAGGTTCAAAGTGAAAAAGCACAAAAATTCCTTGAATATGCAGGGGAAAAGAAAAATCTTGAAATTGGCTTGTGGCTCTACACAATTGAGAAAACAAAAAATGATTTAAGAGAGCACGAAAAGAAAATAACAATTGTTGATGCTCAGTATGGTGAGGTTTGTAAATCTCTTGAAGAAATTACAGAGAAAATTGAATCTTCCTTTGCAGAAACTCAAAGAATCACAGTTGCTGTTGATGAAATAAGGCGTGCTTGTGCTCAGCTTGAAGAACAGGCGTCTATTCTTGAAAGTCAGATTGCTGTTCAGGAAAATACAATTCTTCACAATAACGAAACAATTGAGCGTATCGAAAGAGAAAAAACAGAAGAAAACGATACAGATACAGAAATTGCTACACAGATTGCAGATGCTGAAAAAACCATTGAGGAACTCAATGCTACCATTGATGAAAAGAAAAAGGAACTGGTTTCTTTTTCAGGTGAACTTGATATTTTAAGTAATGAGAACAGCAAATCGGCACAAAGAAGCGTTGAGTTAAGCGAAAGGTTTTCAGCTCTTTCTGTTGAAATTGGTGATAACAGAGTTATAAGCTCAACTGCGGCATCCTCTGTAGAAGAGATTGAAAACAGAATTTCTGTTATTGATGAATTAACCGCTTCAAGAAAACCTGTTCTTGAATCTCTTCAGGCACAGTGTAAAGAAGCAGAAGATGAACTTGAAAAAATTATCGAGCGTAACACTGAGCTTAATAATTCACTTTTAGGTATTGAGCTACTTGCATCAAAAAGAAAAGAGAAGCTTGATAAATTAAAAGACCAGGAAAATATTCTTCGTAACGATATACAATTCAAAAACTCCCGAATTTCTATGCTTACTGATCTTGAAAAGAATATGGAAGGCTATCAGGGTAGTGTAAAAGCGGTTATGCGTGAGGTAAGAAGAGGCGTGCTCAAGGGTATCCACGCTCCTGTTTCTCAGATTATTACAGTTAAAGATAAATATTCCACAGCTATTGAAACTGCACTTGGGGCACAAATTCAGAATATTGTTACTGATACTGAAAATGATGCAAAAAAGGCGATAGGTTTCCTTAAGGAAAGCCATGCAGGTCGTGCAACATTTTTACCGCTTACTGCAATTAAAGGCAAGGTTCTTGAAGAAAAAGACCTTGACGATTGCTTTGGTTACATAAATCTTGCATCAAACCTTGTTGAATATGATAATAAATATGCTGAGATTATTAAATCTCTTTTGGGCAGAACTGTTGTTGCAGAGGATTTGGATGCTGCAATAGCAATTGCTAAAAAATATAATTACAAGTTCAAAATAGTAACCCTTGACGGTCAGGTGGTTAATGCAGGTGGTTCTATGACCGGTGGTGCAAAGCTCCAAAATGCAGGTATTCTCAGTCGAGGAAACGAACTTGAAAAGCTTAAAGTATCTTTGAACGAATCAAAAGAAAATCTTGTGCTCTTACTTAAAGATCTGGAGGTTCAGCAAGAAAGCTGTAGTGCAGTTGTTGCAGAGCTTGAGGGTTGTAAGAGTGAAATTATTTCTCTTGGTGAAGAAAAAATCAGGGTAGAGGGTCTCCTTGCTCTTCGTAAGGGTAACTATGAAAATACTATCCAGACACAAAAATTAGCAGATGAAGAAAAAGCACAGCTTACTGCTCGTATAGACACTATCAAGGCAGGTGCTTCTTCTGCAAATGAAAAACTTGCAGTATTACAAGCAGAACTTGAAGTTGTTGAAGCAGAGCTTTCAACACTTACAGGTGACAGAGAAAGCATCCGCGAAAAGAGAGAAAAGCTTACCGCTGAAGCAGCACAGATAAATCTTTCAATTGCAACTGCCGAAAAAGAAATTGAGGCAAAGCAAGAGGAGATCGCTCGTTTGAAAAATCGTAGCACGAGCCATAAGGATAAGCTTTCTCAGCTTGATAGCGAAATTGAAGAAATCAAAAAACGTAACGAAGAAATCAGAGAAAGAATTGAAATTCTCAATGGCGAAGCAGAGGGCTTAAGAACACAGAGTTCAGCATCCAAAGAGCAAATAGCTTCTCATATTCATAAGCGTGAGCAATATGAGCAGGAAAGCGGAAAGTTACGTATTCTTGAAAGAGAAAAAACTGAAGAACGCGAAAAGCTTGGTGGCGAAAAGGCAAGGCTTTCCGAAAGAAAAGAAACAATGGAAAAAGAGTTTGAAGATATTTCCAACAAACTCTATGATGAATACGAGCTTACAAAACGTGAGGCAGAAGAGCTGGATATTGTTATTGAAGATATTCCCGAGGCAAAGAAAAGACTTAATGAGCTTAAAAGCAAAATCCGTGGTCTTGGTAATGTGAATGTAAGTGCTATTGAGGAGTATAAAGAGGTTTCCGAAAGATACAGTTTTATGCATACTCAGGTAAGTGACGTTGAAAAATCAAAAGCCGAGCTTATCAAACTTATTAACGAACTCACAGGTAAAATGGGAGTTCAGTTAAAAGAACAGTTTGATAAAATCAATTTCAGCTTCGGACAGACCTTCTCCGAGCTTTTTGGTGGCGGTAAGGCTTCACTTGTGCTTACGGATGAAAGCGATGTTCTTGAATGTGACATTGATATCAAGGTTCAGCCTCCGGGCAAAAATGTTCAGAATATTTCACTTCTTTCCGGTGGTGAGAAAGGTCTTTCTGCAATAGCACTCCTTTTCTCAATTCTTAAAGTTAATCCTTGTCCGTTCTGTATTTTTGACGAGGTTGAGGCGGCTCTTGATGATGTTAACGTTGCAAGATATGCTTCATATGTTCGCAGAATGACTCAGAATACACAGTTTATTCTCATTACACACCGTCGTGGTACTATGGAAGAAGCTGATATGCTTTATGGTGTAACAATGCAGGAGAAGGGCGTTTCTAAACTTCTTGAGTTAAAAACAGCCGAAATGGCAAATAAATTCGATTTGACGTAAATTAAAAAGGTGATTATTTTTGGGTATTTTTAAGAAAATAAACTTCGGTTTAAGAAAAACAAGAAACAATGTTTCAGGTGCAATTGATAATGTTCTTGATAGCTATACATCAATCGATCAGGAGCTTTTTGACGAGCTTGAAGAAGCACTTGTTATGGGTGATGTCGGTGTTACAACTGCATCCGAAATCACATTGCGTCTTAATGACGTTGTTCGCAAAAAAAATATAAAAAATCCTGCAGATGTTAAGGCGGAAATTAAAGATATTGTTGCCGAAATGCTTGAGGGTGGCGAGGATATGGGTCTTATTACCATTCCTTCAGTTATCCTTGTTATCGGTGTTAACGGCGTTGGTAAAACAACCACAATCGGTAAGCTTGCCTCAAGATATAAAGCGGAAGGCAAGAGTGTCATTCTTGCTGCTGCGGATACTTTCCGTGCTGCTGCTATTGACCAGCTGGATGTGTGGGCGGAGCGTGCAGGCGTTGATATTGTTAAGCACAAAGAAGGTGCAGACCCTGCAGCTGTAATATTCGATACTATTTCTGCTGCAAAGGCAAGAGGTACCGAAATTATTATCTGCGACACTGCGGGAAGACTTCATAATAAGAAAAATCTTATGGAAGAATTGGGCAAGATATACAGAGTTATTGACCGCGAACTTCCTTATTCCGACCGTGAGGTTCTTCTTGTACTTGATGCAACAACCGGTCAGAATGCAGTTAATCAGGCACGTGAATTTGCAAAAATTGCTGAAATCACAGGCATTATCCTTACAAAGCTTGATGGTACTGCACGTGGTGGTGTTGTTCTTTCAATCAAAAATGACCTGAAGGTTCCTGTTAAATTTATCGGCGTCGGCGAGGGTATTGATGATTTACAGCCCTTTAACCCCCATGCTTTTGCGGATGGTCTTTTCAATGACCTTCCCGAAGATTTTGAAGAGGATGAAATTGACCTTTCAAAAATCCGTGAGGAATATGTTCCTGCAGAAGAAAATGACGAAAGAGAAGAACTTGCAAAGGCAGTAGGTGAAATCTTCAATGCTATGGCAGAAATTCAAGAGGATTCTGCTGAAGAAGCAGAAGAAACTCAATCAGTTACAGAAGAGTTTTCTGAAACTGTTGAAGAAATTATAGAAGAGCCTACAGAAAACGAAGAAATCGTTGAAGAAATTATAGAGGAAACCTCTTCTGTAACTGAGGAAAAAGAAGCAGAAACTTCTTCAGCAGAACCTGAGAAAAAGAAAAAAGGCTTCTTCGGGA
This sequence comes from Acutalibacteraceae bacterium, assembly GCA_045576915.1. Taxonomy (GTDB): domain Bacteria; phylum Bacillota; class Clostridia; order Oscillospirales; family Acutalibacteraceae; genus DTU089. Next base: position 99 of record JAZNHK010000163.1, on the reverse strand, counting down.
GGTTATTTGGCTAATGGAAGACAACGTTTTTTTAATTGCCACTCATAATATGAAAAAGAGAGATGAGCTTTACCGCATCCTCTCTCCCTTAGGTATTGA
>JAZNHK010000162.1:0-14331 GCA_045576915.1 Acutalibacteraceae bacterium | reverse complement strand
TGTCAGGTAGTGTTTGTTCCGGATTGTGTTCCTGCAGGCACACAGATTAAATAATTATGATAAAGTTTATACCGATTACCGAAGAGCGATTCGATTTGGTTTTCAGTAAAATGACCGCGGCGTTTCCATACGAGGAACGCCGCGATATTTCAGACCAGAGAGAATGTTTGAATAATAAATTTTTCAAGTTTTTTGAGATTTTCGATAATGAAAATGATGTGGGTTTCATAGCCCTCTGGGACTTCCCTGAATTTGTTTTTATTGAGCATATTGCTATCGATGAAGAAGTAAGAGCAGGTGGTTACGGCTCAAAAACAATAGAGCTTGTAAAGGAAACCTACAAAAAGCCTATAATTCTTGAAGCGGAAGCACCCGAAACAGAGCAACAAATCAAAAGAATAAGATTTTATGACCGCCTGGGCTTTAAAATAAATTCTTATGATTATGAGCAACCCTCTTACCATGGTGGCGAGGGCGTGCCTCTTAAAATTCTTTCTTTCCCAGAGTTAATAAATCAGGAAGAATTTGATTTGTTTATAAAACTTACAAGAGGAAACCCATACAAAAAGAGCTTTTCGTGAGAAAGGCTCTTTTTTCTGTAAAAATTTGCGAGTTGACATATTATAAGATTATGCATATAATATGGATAGGATTAATTTATTGTATGTTTTTATAGGAGTTGGTATTATGATGATAAATTCAGAAACGATTTTTTCAATGACACAGGCAAATCAAAATTTTTCACAAGTAGCAAGAACTGTTGATGAAAAAGGCGAGGCGGTAATATTTAAAAACAATAAGCCCAAATATTTGGTATTAGATTTAGATAATAGTTCACCTATTTTGGATTTGACTGATGATGAGAAGATAGATATTGTTGCAAAAAGAATACTTGAAAGATACCTTCCTGCGTTTAAGGAGTTAGCGAAATGATAAAATTCAGTAAAGAAAAAATCAAATTACTTCATCAAATTATGGCAGAAGCTACAGGTGGTAGTGTTGGTGTAAGAGATGAAGCGTTGTTGGAATCTGCTTTGGAAAGTTGTTTTGCAACATTTGATGGAGTTGAATTATATCCTACCAAAGAAGAGAAAGCCGCAAGGCTTGGTTTTTCTTTGGTTTCAAATCAAGCTTTTGTTGATGGTAACAAAAGAATAGGTGTATATGTTATGCTATCTTTTTTGGAGATAAACAGCATAAAAATTATAGCAACTAATGAAGAAATAATTGAAATAGGTCTTTCGTTGGCATCAAGCAAAATGTCTTGTGAGGATTTAAAAAATTGGATTATAGCACATAAAAAATGATATGGTTTTATTTTATTTGTTTTATTGCAAAAAATAAAATATGTGCTATACTACTTTAATGTAAATATTTAAAAAATAATAAAGGATATAACTATGATTACTCCCGAAAAAATTGACAGAATAAATTATCTTGCCCGTAAGTCTCGTGAGCAGGAGTTAACTGAAGAAGAGAAAATCGAGCAGAAGGCTCTTCGTGCGGAATATGTTGCTGCATTCAAGCAATCTCTAGTGAATACTCTTGATAATACAGTTATTCAACGCCCGGACGGAACAAGGGAAAAAGTAAAGAAAAGAAGAAAATCTTCAGGAGAAAAGCAATAATGGCAACTATAAGAAGAATGAGGGCAGACGATATTAAGGATGTTGAATATGTTTGCCGAATGACCGCAGGGGAACTTAGCATAAAGGATGAAAAAGTGGGCAGAAAAATGTCCAAGATGTTTTCTACCTATTATGCTCGTGAATGCTATGATTCCTGCTTTGTTCTTGTTGATGAAAGCGATAAATCTGTTGGCTATATTCTTTGTGAGCCTGATTACCGCAGATTTAGAAGCCTTTTCAGAAAAATTGATGTTCCTGAGATTTTTAAATTAGATAAAAAAAGTGGCTTTAGATGTTGGTTTTTTCCAGTGCCCTATTGTTTGATGGGTTGGAAATATCCTGCACATTTGCATATAGATTTGCTTCCCGAGTACCAAAATGGCGGTTATGGCTCAAAAATGATTCAAATGCTTCTGGAAGACCTTAAATCAAAAAATGTAAAAGGCGTAGTGCTTATTGCAGGCGCTTGGAATCACGGAGCTATTCGTTTTTATAAGCGGAACGGCTTTAAAATGATTTTTAATAAATTAGGCGAAGCCGTAATGGCAATTGATTTAACAAAATAAAATTTAAATTTTCTCACAGGTAGTGATTTTTATGGCAATTAATCCCGTAACAGCAATAATAGTAGGAGCAGGGCATAGGTCTATGGCTTATGCCGATTTCTCTTTAAGATACCCCGAAAAGCTTAAAATAGTTGGCGTGGCAGACCCTGATAAATATCGTCAGAAAATGGTAAGGGAAAAATTTGGATTTTCTGAGGAATATTGCTTTAATTCCGCAGAAGAACTTGCAGATGTGCCAAAATTTGCGGATGCAGTTATAAATGGCACAATGGATGAGCAACACGTTGAAACGTCAATTCCTCTTCTTGAAAAAGGTTATGATATGCTTCTTGAAAAGCCCTTTGCAGTTAATGATGAGGAAATGGAGCGTTTGATAGAGGTTGTAAAGCGTAACAATAATAAGGTTATGATTTGCCATGTGCTTCGTTACACGCCATTTTATTCCGAAATTAAAAAGAGGATTTTAAGTGGCGAAATTGGTAAAGTGGTTAATATTCAGACCATTGAAAATGTTAGCTACCACCATCTTTCAACATCTTTCGTTCGCGGTAAATGGGCAAACAGCAAAAAATGTCATACATCAATGCTTCTGGCAAAATGTTGCCATGACCTAGATATTATGATGTGGTTAATGGGCGAGGACAAGCCTGTCAGTGTTTCTTCTGTTGGCTCAAAAATGCAGTTTGTACCTGAAAATGCTCCCGTTGAATCTGGTACCCGTTGCCTTGTAGATTGTCCCAGAGTTGATTTTTGCGATTTTAGTGCAAAAAGACTCTATCTTAACCATCCAAATGAATGGACAGTTTATGTATGGCGTGAGATTGAAGATATTGAAAATCCCACAGATGAGCAGAGAAGAGAGCTTCTTTCCCGTAGCGAATACGGAAGATGTATTTTTAAATGCGATAATGATGTAGTAGACCACCAGAGCGTTCTTGTTAATTTTGCAAGTGGAGCAACAGGTACGCACAATATGGTAGGTGGTTCTCCCGAGCCTTTGAGAACAATTCGTGTAATTGGTACAAAGGGCGAAATTTATGGGGAATTTGAACATGCCTTTATTGAAGTTAAAAGGCAGAATCCTGCTAAAGAAAGTTATTTTGAAAAAGAAATAATTGATATGAGCCATATTTCAGGAGAGGGTCATAGCGGTGGTGACGAAAGACTTACAGAGGATTTTATAAACTTCCAACGTGGCGAAAGTCACTCTATTTCTTGTACATCAATTTACGATTCCGTTCCTGGCCACAAGGTTATTTTCCTTGCGGATAAATCAAGGGAAAAGGGCGGAGAATTGGTACATATTGAATTGTAATTCAGAAAGGACGGCACTATGAATAATAAAACAAAACGTGCCGTTGGCATAGGTTTAAGAGCGGCTCTCGTTCTTACAATTCTTTTTGTTATTATTTTTAAATATAACGACCTTGTTAATATAGATGTTCGTGCACTTGTAGAAAAGACAAACACCCTTTTTGAAGCGGGTGCAGCAGTTGTTGGTGTTTATTCACTTAAAGCAATCGTTTTTGTAATACCCGCCTCAGTTCTTTATATGGCAGTGGGAATGGCATTCGATTTTCTGCCGGGTCTTATAGTAAATGCCATAGGCCTTTTTGCTGAGCTTAATATAACCTTTTTTATCGGTAAGTTTTTAGGTGGCGAAAGGGTAGAGAAAAAACTTAAAGCATCAAAAAAAGGCGAAAAGATTATAAATTTAAGAGATAAAAAAATGCCTTATCTCTATATTGCAAGACTTTTACCTGTTTTTCCCATAGATTTTGTAAGTCTTTTCTTCGGGGCAAGTAATATGGGATATTTAAGATATATCTTAATTTCCTTTTTTGGGGTTATGCCCCGAATAATTCTCATAACTCTTCTTGGCGATAAGATTTATGATGTTATTCCTGTTAAATTTATGATGACAGTAGTAGTTTTTGCTCTTTTGGGTGCATCTATTGTTGTTTTGGTTAAGTATATAAAGAAAAAATCAAACTGATTTTTGAAAGGGTGATAACCTTGAAAATTTCTTCTCTTTTTAATAGCGATAGGTCTGTTTTATCCTTTGAGGTTTTTCCGCCTAAGAAAACAGGCTCTGTTGAAACTGTTTATAATACAATTGCAGAGCTTCAGAATCTTCGCCCTGATTACATTAGTGTAACTTATGGTGCGGGTGGCTCTTCAGCAAATAATTACACTTGTGATATAGCATCCCTTATAAAAAATAAATATGGTATTGAAGCGATGGCACATCTTACTTGTGTTAATTCAACAAAAGAGGATGTTGACAGAGTTCTGAGTGAACTCAAAGAGCATAATATAGAAAATATTCTGGCTTTGCGTGGCGATAAGAATCCTGATTTTGAGCCTAAAACAGATTTTGTTTATGCCAACGACCTTGTTTCCTACATAAAAACAAAAGGTGATTTCGGAATTTCCGTTGCAGGCTATCCCGAAACTCATTTTGAAGCACCCAATGGCAAGATTGATATTGCAAATCTTAAAAATAAAGTGGATTGCGGTGCTCAGAGTATTGTAACACAGTTGTTTTTTAACAATTCATATTTTTATCGTTTTCGTGACAGATGCGAAATTGCAGGAATAAACGTTCCCATTTCTGCTGGTATTATGCCCGTTACAAACAAAAATCAGATTGAACGAATGGTTTCGATGTGTGGTGCAAGCCTTCCGAGAAAATTTGTTAAAATGATTCAGAAATATGAAAATAGACCGGAGGCACTTGTGGATGCAGGTATTGCTTTTGCAATTGATCAGATTGTTGATTTGGTTTCCAACGGTGTTGACGGAATCCATATTTATACAATGAATAATCCATATATAGCAAAGAAGATAACCGAAAGTATAAAAGGCTTGCTATAAAAATTACAACTCCCATACAACAGACACGCTGTTGTATGGGAGTTGATATATTTAAAACTTAATCTCTTTTATCGCGTTTGTGGAAGTTGTTGCGGCGGGGACGTCTTTCTCTTTCGGGTTCATCATCGTTTTCGGGAACAAGGCCTTCAACCTCAATAAGAGCATCTCTTCTTGAAAGGTTGATTCTGCCCTGGTCATCGATTTCTGTAACCTTAACGATTACTTCGTCACCAACATTTACGCAGTCTTCAACTTTTTCTGTTCTCTTAACATCGAGCTTGCTGATGTGAACAAGACCTTCTTTGCCGGGAGCGATTTCAACGAAAGCACCAAAGGACATAAGTCTTGTAACAACACCTTTGTAAATTGCACCAACTTCGGGGTCGTTTGCAATTGTATTGATGATATCAAGTGCACGATTTGCATCGTCAATGTCAACTGCTGTAACGAAGATTGTACCATCTTCTTCAACATCAACCTTACAGTTGCATTCTGCACAGATTTTCTGAATAACTTTACCCTGTTTGCCGATAACATCACCGATTTTCTCAACATCAATTTTTGTTGTGAGAAGCTTGGGAGCATATTTGGAAAGCTCTGCTCTGGGTTCTGCAATGCAGGGAAGCATAATTTCATCAAGGATATACATACGAGCATCGTAAGTTTTCTGGAATGCTTCTTTGATGATTTCGGGAGTAAGACCGTGTACTTTGAGGTCCATTTGAATAGCAGTGATACCTTTCTTTGTACCTGCAACCTTGAAGTCCATATCGCCGAAGAAGTCTTCAAGACCCTGAATGTCAACCATTGTCATGAAACGGTCGCCTTCAGAAATAAGACCGCAGGAAATACCTGCAACGGGAGCTTTAATGGGAACACCTGCTGCCATAAGAGCAAGAGTTGAACCGCAAACTGAACCCTGAGATGTTGAACCGTTTGAAGAAAGAACCTCGGAAACAACACGGATTGTGTAGGGGAACTCCTCCATTGAGGGAATAACGGGAAGAAGAGCTCTTTCTGCAAGTGCACCGTGACCGATTTCACGTCTGCCGGGACCTCTGGAGGGTTTTGTTTCGCCAACAGAGTACGAGGGGAAGTTGTAGTGGTGGATGTATCTCTTCTCTACATCTTCATCGATACCGTCGAGCATCTGTGCATCACGTGCAGTACCGAGCGTTGTGATAGAAAGAACCTGAGTCTGGCCACGAGTGAACATACCTGAACCATGAACTCTTGAAAGAAGGTCAACCTGAGCGTTGAGAGGACGGATTTCATTGATGCCACGTCCGTCAACACGTTTGCCTTCGTCAAGAAGCCAACGGCGAACAACAAATTTCTGGAGTTTGTAGAGGCAGTCATCAATTTTATCTGCTTCTTCGGGGAATTTTTCATCAAATTCAGCGTGAACTGCATCGTAGATGGGGAGAAGTCTTTCATCACGGATTCTCTTATCATCAGTATCAAGAGCAACCTTAACATCTTCAATAGCAAAAGCTTTGATAGCTTCGTAAAGTTCTTCGCTGGGGTCATTTGATTCAAACGCAATCTTTTCTCTGCCGATTTCAGCGACGATGCCTTTGATGAATTCAACGATTTTCTTGTTCTCTTCGTGAGCGAACATAATACCGTCAAACATAACTTCGTTTGAAATTTCGTTAGCACCTGCTTCAATCATAGCAACAAGGCTATCTGTAGAAGCAACTGTAACAGTCATTTCTGTTTTTGCTCTTTCTTCAAGAGTGGGGTTGATAACATATTTGCCATCAACAAGACCAAGAGAAACGCTTGATACTGGACCGTCCCACGGAATGTTTGAAATAGCGATTGCTGTGGAAACACCCCAGAGAGCTGCAATTTCAGGTGAACAGTCGGGGTCAACGGACATAACTGTTGCAACAACAGAAACATCGTTTCTCATATCTTTGGGGAAAAGGGGGCGGATAGGTCTGTCAATAACACGAGATGTGAGAACAGCCTTTTCAGATGCCTTACCCTCACGACGCTGGAAAGAACCGGGGATTCTGCCAACTGCATAGAGCTTTTCTTCAAAATCAACGGAAAGGGGGAAGAAGTCTACGCCTTCACGGGGTTTGTCTGCCATTGTAGCGGTACAGAGAACCTCTGTTTCACCGTAGCGAACAAGACAAGCACCATTTGCAAGACCAGCCATTTTACCGGTTTCAATTACCAATTTTCTGCCGGCAACTTCTGTTTCAAAAGTTCTGAAGTCTTTGAAAAACATAATTTTTTACCTCTTTTTATTTATTTCCGCGTCAATGGATTAGCAACAAAGAAAAACACAAAAAGCTTGTACTTTTCTTTATCGCTAAACCCTAATCAGCGGATTATACACTATATTATATCACACTTTTTGTGAAATTAAAAGCCTTTATTCGTCAGTTTATACGCTCTAAAAAAACGGCTAACGGGACAAACGGAAAACCGTTTGTCCCGAAAAGAGCAATTATTTACGAAGACCAAGACGAGCAATGATTGCACGATAACGTTCGATGTCTGTTTTCTGGAGGTATGCAAGAAGGTTTCTTCTGTGACCTACCATTTTAAGAAGACCGCGACGAGAGTGATGGTCCTTCATATTGTTTTTAAGATGTGCGTTAAGGTCGTTGATTCTTTTTGTAAGAACAGCGATCTGAACTTCGGGAGAACCTGTGTCGCCTTCGTGTGTAGCAAACTCTTTCATGATTGCTTGTTTTTCTGCCTGTGTCATTTGTTTTCACCTCATTTTAAATTTCCCAAACAACCCAGTGGACGGTAGGTGAATGCCTGTGGAATGTGGCTTACTCCGTACCCCGAGTCATAAGGCTTTGATATTATATCACAAGGTTCTATAAAAAGCAAGAGTTTTTTTATTGAGATGCCAGATCCCAGATGCCAGAATAGCTGCCAGTCGCCAGTCACCAGCTACCAGTATGTAAAAGTATTGCGGATTTTATCATCCCTGTTAGCCTTTAGGCTAATAGGGAGGGGGACCAAAAGCGTTAGCTTTTGGTGGTGGGTTGCCCCGTAAAGCTTATCCTTTGTAAAAGTAGTGCAAAATTAATTATTCTTCAACTTGCTTTGTTCTTTCTTTTTTATAGGATTTTTTGCTTTTTATTATATAAATAGTTTTAGAAACAAAATCCGTCAACAAATAAAATTTTAACCATTCAAAAACTCCGGAAAATCCGCTTATAGAAACAGCTATTGCATCGGGGATGTGTCCAAAACTGTTGCCTAACACTATTTTTGATAATATAAAACTTGAAACAAGTGGTAAAATTTCGAAAAGAACAAAACCAATACCTGCAGCCATATAATTATGTTTAAATTTTTGGTTAAGTTCATAAGGCTTTTTTGAAAGCTTAACAATTGAGAAAATAATCAAAAACAGAATTACTGCAAATTGTACCCATGCAATAGCTAAACGCCAGTAATTCCAACTTTCTTCCCATAGTACAGTTCTTTTAATATCATTCCAGCTTATACCCATTGTTGTGTGTACAAAAATATCGGCAAGGGAAATAATCGCCCAAAGGCACCAAACAGAATAGTTGCTCTTTGCTTTATATAAAACGATACTACAAGCGAAAAGTGGAATAGCAACAAAAAATCCCGTTATTCCTAGACCTAACAAAAGAAAAACAAAAATAGATATTACTCCTGCAATTAAAAGACCTTTACCGATTTTCTTTTCTCGTACATTCGGTTGTGTTGCAGGGTTTTGTTCGGGCGTGCTTACGGCAGGCGTTTCTTTTTCTTCATTTTTTATAAGCTCATCAAGAGATACGTTAAAGATTTCTGCAAGTTTAACGATTTTTTCTAAATCGGGAGTTGAGTTGCCATTTTCCCATTTAGAAATAGATTGTCTTGAAACATCCAGCTTATTCGCCAAATCTCCTTGAGAAAGGTTATGTTGGGTTCGTAATTCATAAATTTTTTCACCGAGAGTCATAGTTCGTCACCCCTTTGTTGTGACTTTATTATACTATGCTCAAAGGCGGTTTGTCTATCAAGAAAGCTTTAAAATTTAGCAACCAACAGTTGCAATTTATAAAAATGCGGAATTCGGAATGCGAAATTCGAAATTAAGCTTCGCAATACTTTTACAAAGGGAAGAGGGAACGGGGCGACCCACCACCATTCCGATTGAACATAAAAATAGAGGTGAGCATATTTACACGAAATATACTCACCTAAAAAATAAAATTTATTCAAGAATGGTCCCCCTCCCTATTTGCCAAGGCAAACAGGGATGATAGGCTTTGCAATACTTTTACTAATTGCTATTTGCTACACTGGTAGCTGGTGGCTGGCGACTGGTAGCTTCTTACATTTCCACCGCAGCTCTTTCAACTTTAAGACCTTTTTTATAGCTTTCCATAAACAGGTTGAAGGATTCAACGATATTTGCATCGGGTTCAAGTGTTGTCATTTCCTGTGTTGCAAAAATCTTGTTATCAAGGTAGTCGGGGAAGAGTTCATTCTCTTCCTTGTTAACTGCAAATGCTGCAAGAACTGCAATACCCCATGCACCTCCTTCACCTGCAGTTTCCATAACGGAAACGGGTGCATTCATACAAGCTGCTAAAACGCTCTGACCGATAACGGGAGTTTTGAAGAAACCGCCGTGACCGAGAATTTTATCAATTGCAACATTTTCTTTATCAAGAATTTCCATACCGATTTTAATTCCGCCAAAGGCTGTAAAGGTCTGCACTCTCATAAAGTTTGCAAGGCTGAATTTGCTGTCGGGCTCTCTTACGAAAAGGGGTTTGCCTGTTTCAAAGCCGGTAAGGAATTCACCTGAGAAATAGTTATAGGAAAGAAGATTACCGCAGTCTTTATCTGCTTCTGCAGATTTTTTGAAAAGAGCGGTAAACAAATCACCCATTGAGCATTCTGCACCCATAAGGTCAAGAACCTCTTTGAAAAGGTAGGTCCAGGCGTTGATATCAGATGTGCAGTTGTTGCAGTGAACCATAGCAACCGGAGCACCATCGGGAGTTGTAACCATATCAATTTCGCGGTAGAGCTTTGAAAGAAGCTTTTCAAGAACAATCATAGCAAATACGGAAGTACCGGCACTTACATTACCTGTTTTAACTCTTACGGAGTTTGTTGCAACCATACCTGTTCCTGCATCACCCTCGGGAGGACACATAGGGATACCTGCTTTAAGGTCGCCCTCTTCATCAAGAAGCTTTGCACCGGCATCTGTAAGAGTACCTGCATTTTCACCCGCAACGAGAACCTTGGGGAGAATATCTCTGATTTTCCAGGGAAAGCCTTTTTCTTCAATAAGTGCATCAAAGCTATCAAGCATTTTTTCGCTGTAATTGTTACCTTCCATTGGGAACATACCTGATGCTTCACCAATAGCGAGAACCTTTTCACCGGTAAGAAGAGTGTGTATGTAGCCTGCAAGTGTTGTGAAATATGCAATATCCTTAACGTGCTCTTCACCATTTAAAATTGCCTGATAAAGGTGAGCGATGCTCCAACGGTCAGGGATATTGAAATCGAAAACCTCTGTTAATTTGCTTGCGGCTTCACCAGCAAGGGTGTTTCTCCAGGTGCGGAAAGGACAAATCAATTCACCCTCTTTGTTGAAGGGAAGATAGCCGTGCATCATACCGCTGATACCGATTGATTTAAGGTTTGTGAGGGTAATGCCGTATTTTTCTTTAACATCTTTTTTAAGAGAACCATAGCAACCCTTAAGACCTGCAAAAAATTCTTCTTCTGCATAAGTCCAGATGCCGTTAACAAGGCTGTTTTCCCAGTCAAAAGCACCAACTGCAAGAACCTCGCCACAGTCATCAATAAGAACGCCTTTGATTCGGGTTGAACCGAATTCAATGCCGAGTATTGCTTTACCATCGAGAATTAATTGTTTTTTATCCATAATTATATCTCCTATATTTCAATATTTAATTCATTTATTTTATCTCTCAGCTTCTGAAAATCCGAAAGAGCATCGGGTTTGTTAATCGGGTTTCGGAGTAATGCGGCAGGGTGGAATGTTCCCATAAAAAGGAAATTTCCTTTTTGGATAAATTTTCCGTGTTGTTTTGTAACCCTGAAATCCTCAGAAATAAGCTTCTGAGCAGCAATTCTTCCTAAACAAACAATGATTTTAGGCTTAATAAGTCTGGTCTGATTTCTTAACCATTGGATGCAAACTTCTTGCTCTTCGGGCTTGGGATCACGATTTTGTGGTGGCCTGCATTTAACAATGTTTGCAATATAAATATTCTTTTTCCTGTCAAGGTCAATCACCTCGAGATATTTGTCTAAAAGCTGACCTGCTTTGCCAACAAAGGGCTCGCCCTGTAAATCTTCATTTTCTCCGGGACCTTCACCAACGAAAAGAATATCGGCATTTTCATTACCAACACCAAAAACAAGGTTTGTGCGGGTTGAGCCTAAGGGACAGTTCATACAGTTTGAACAATCCTTTTTCAATTGTTCAAAGTTTTCGTATTTCAAAGGATTATCAACTCCTTTGATGTAGAGGTAAGATTTTCGTACCCGTTTTCGGTTATAAGAGCCATATCTTCAATTCTTACACCGAATTTATTGGGGATATATATACCGGGTTCAACTGTAACAACGTTACCAACTTCAAGTACAGCATTGCTTCTGGGTGAAAGGTTTGGGAGTTCGTGGATTTCGATTCCAACGCCGTGACCTGTTCCGTGGCCGAAGTATTCGCCATACCCTGCATTTTTTATAATATCTCTTGCAGCGGCATCAGCATCCTTGCAGGAAACACCTTTTTTGAGAATTTCCAAAGAAGCTTTTTGAGCTTCGAGAACAATTTCATAAATTTTTCTTTGTTCTGAGGATACTTCACCTACTGCAACAGTACGTGTCATATCACTGTGATAGCCTTTATACACCGCACCAAAATCCATTGTTATAAAATCTCCGCTTTCAACCACAGTATCATCGGGAACGCCGTGAGGCATTGAGGTTTTCTTTCCTGTAACTGCAATTGTTTCAAATGAAAGTGCCTCTGCTCCGTGCGAAAGCATATAAAAATCAAGCTCAAGAGCAATTCTTTTTTCTGTTACGCCGGGTCTTATGAATGTGAGAATATGCTCAAAGGCATCTTCGGCGATTTTTTGAGCAATCTTTATATTTTGAATCTCTTCTGCGGATTTCACCATCCTCAATTCATTGATTTTATTTTCTAGTCTTTTTGAGGGTGTAACCCGGCAGGGAAGAAAAGCAGTTTTGAAAAAGTCTGCCATACTGACAGTAAGGCGTTCTCTTTCCGTATAGGCTTTAAGAATGCCATTTTCTTTTAGGTAATCTTTTATTTCAACAGATGCTTTTGTAACTAATTGTGCCTTGCAAGAAGCTTTTTTCTGTGCTGCTTCAATGTACCTGCTATCAGTAAAAAGCACCGCATCGTCTTTTGTTACAATCAAATAACCGTCGCTTGACGGGAAATTCGTGAAATATCTTCTGTTTTCATGGGAGTGAATAAGAATTGCTTCGTGGGAATTTTTTAAAAATTCCTGAAGTTTATTTATTTTCTCCATAATAGCCGTGCTCCTTTAAAAATGCTTCCCTGATAGGTGCTTCCTTGATTCTGTTTTTCTTGTAGTGGTTTTTCCAGAACCATTTGTTTTCAACCGGGTCAACAAGAAGTGGGATTGCTCCGCAACGATTTGCAGCCGCAACATCTGTAAAGACCTGGTCGCCTACCATACCGATTTTTTCAATGTCAACATTTAATTTTCTTGACATTCTTAAAAGACCTAATGGCAAAGGCTTTTTTGCATAAGCGTGGAAACGAACTCCAAATGTTCTTGAAAACCAAAGAGCTCTTATATGTGGAGTGTTTGTAACAATTGCAACTTTTATGCCTGCATCCTTTAAAGATTTAATCCAGGCAATTGCACCGGGAATTGTAGAAAAAGTTGCATCCTTAACGGTTGTGTTATCAAGGTCAAAAAGTATTGCTTCAAGCCCTAATTCTCTTACAACTTCAGGAGTAATATCGTGAAAGGTGCGGAACATATATTTAATTGTAGTGTCTTTATCTCTTCGCATATTTAACGCCGCCAATACAAGCCAAATTATTACATTTTAAATAATAACATAAAAAAATAAAAAAGAAAAGATATGAAGCCTTTTTTTCGGCCTCATATCTAAATTTCTTAATATTTTCTTTTACGAGCTGCTTCGGATTTCTTTTTTCTCTTTACAGAGGGTTTTTCGTAATGTTCTCTTTTACGAACTTCCTGAATAACACCGTCTCTTGAAGTCTGTCTTTTAAATCTACGAAGTGCGCTGTCTAAAGATTCGTTTTCTTTAACTTTTACCTGACTCATTTATAGTTCCCTCCCTCCGCTGTTACCAACAAAGGTATAAATATCAATATACATTTAGCATTATACTATGTCAAGGCGTTTGTGTCAAGAGGGAATTTTTAAAAAATATAAAAAATCGGAACTATTGCATATTTTGCAATGGTTCCGATTTTAAATTATTTCGCCATAGCACCGATTTCCATCATATATGCACCGATTTGTGCACCAAATTCAGGGGCGCCATCCATAATGAGTTTACCTTGCTGAACTGATTCGAGCATATCGTCAATAGACATCAATATACCCAAAGCGCTGTCAAGGTTGTTAAAACGCATTGTGAAGAAGGGGAGCGCACGTTTGTATTCGCCTCTGCCGGCTTTACTTTTACCTGCTTTAATTCTGATGAAAGCAGAAACAGAGTCTTCGCCGTCAACCTTCCAGGCATAAACACGGTCTGGGCTCTTTGAAGTCCAGTCATGGATTTCGGGATGTCCCATTTTGTTAAGTGTGCTGATACCTGATGAAAGAAGATAGAAATAGCATTTAACAGTAAGGCGTTTGTCCTCTTCTTTTTCCGGTGGTTTTGTGGCTGTCAAAAGGCTTGACATTTTAAGAAGAGCCATCATAAATACGCCGAATTCATAAGCATTGTTAAGACCAATCATTTTGGGGAGTGTTGCAGGTCCGATTTTGCCCTTGAAGAAAGCATTCATAGACTCAACATTCTTGAACTGGAGCTCAACAAATTTCTGTTTTTTAACTCTGTATGCAACTTTGTTTGCGTGAACGAGCCATTCATCGCCGTTTACCATGAAGTGTGTTGCCCACTTTCCTTCGGGAGCATCCGGGTCAAGACAACTAACCTGATAAATGCAGTGAACCTTTTCAAATTTCTTTTTGAGAGAGGGAACATCTGCAACGATAGTTTTCAAGAGG
>JAZNHK010000161.1:0-30794 GCA_045576915.1 Acutalibacteraceae bacterium | reverse complement strand
AGTGCCAGATTTTGAAATTCCATACCATACAGATATTATGGAAAGATTTAATGGTATCGACTTAGATTCTGCAAGAAGAGTTGCTGGTAATGGTTTCTACTATTTAATGGGTGACATTGCAAGACTTCATTCTGCGGTAATTTCTTATGCAAGAGATTTCATGATAGGCAGAGGATTCACATACTGTGTACCACCTTTCATGATCAGAAGCAATGTTGTAACAGGTGTTATGAGCTTTGCTGAAATGGATGCAATGATGTATAAAATCGAAGGTGAGGATCTTTACCTTATCGGTACAAGTGAACACTCTATGATTGGTAAATTTATTGATACAATTATCCCCGAGGAAAAGCTTCCCCAGACTCTTACAAGCTATTCACCCTGCTTCCGTAAGGAAAAAGGTGCACATGGTATTGAAGAGCGTGGTGTTTACAGAATTCACCAGTTTGAAAAGCAGGAAATGATTGTTGTTTGTAAGCCTGAGGATAGTCCGTATTGGTTTGATCAGCTCTGGAAAAACACAGTTGACCTTTTCCGCACGCTTGATATTCCTGTAAGAACTCTCGAATGTTGCTCAGGTGACCTTGCAGACCTTAAGGTTAAATCAATTGACGTTGAGGCTTGGAGCCCTCGTCAGCAGAAATATTTTGAGGTTGGTTCTTGCTCAAATCTTTCTGATGCTCAGGCAAGAAGACTTAAAATCCGTGCAGGCGGAAAAGATAAGAAATACTTCCCCCACACTCTCAACAACACAGTTGTTGCTCCTCCAAGAATGCTTATTGCCTTCCTTGAAAACAACCTTAATGAAGATGGTAGCGTAAATATTCCTGAAGCATTAAGACCTTATATGGGCGGAAAGGAAAAACTTATACCGACAGTATAAGTTTTTAAAATGCGAAATTCGGAATGATGGGGACGCTACGCGTCCGATAGTAATAAGGAATTTTTATGTATAAAGATAGACGAGAAGATAATTTTAAAAAGAATAAAAGAAATTTCGAAAAACGAGATTTTGACGATCGGGATGATTTCAGAAAAGAAAATGATAATCAACCCGATAAAGATATAATTTTCGGAAGAAATTCAGTCAATGAAGCAATTAAAGCCGAGCGTCCTCTTGACAGTATTCTTGTTGCAAGGGGGGAGCACACAGGTTCAATTCCGAAAATACTTTCCGATGCAAAAAAAGCAGATATTCCCGTTAAGGAGGTTGACCGCAAGAAGCTGGATTTTATGTGCGGTCACGGTAACCATCAGGGTATTGTTGCAGTTGGTGCGGTTAAAGCCTATTCAACTGTTGATGACATTTTTGCTCGTGCAGAGGAAAAAGGCGAAGCACCATTCATTATTGTGTGCGATGAAATCGAAGACCCGCATAATCTTGGTGCGATTATAAGAACTGCAGAGGCGGCAGGTGCACATGGCGTAATTGTTCCGAAAAGACGTAGTGCTCCTTTGAGCTTTGCAGTTGCCAAAACTTCCGCAGGTGCGGTGGAATTTATGCACGTTGCAAGGGTTACAAATATTCCGCAAACTCTCGAAGAACTCAAAGAACGTGGTGTCTGGATTTATTGTGCAGATATGGACGGCGAAACATTTTACACTGCAAACCTTAAAGGTGCAGTTGCTCTCGTTGTCGGTTCGGAGGGCAAAGGTGTAGGAAGACTTGTCAAAGAAAAATGTGATGTAATACTTTCAATGCCTATGAAAGGAAACATAAATTCCCTTAATGCTTCTGTGGCGGCGGGAATTCTTATGTACGAAATTTCAAGGCAGAGAGATATATAAGAGGGGGTACTATTCCCTCTCGGAAGGATTAGAGAAAATGGGTGACGAAAGAAAAACTCCAAGGAAATGGTCCCTTGAAGAAATTGATGAACTCCTTCAGGATAGTGGTATGATTCCTAAGGATGATGGGGTAGAAGCGTCTGTGCCTGTAAAAAAGGCGGAGGCCATAAACCCACGCCCTATCAAGAATAATGAGATTGAGCACCAGATTATTTCTGAAAGAATTGAGCGTTCTGAGGGAAAAGGTGAACCTCAGGTTTACGGAGCTTTTGTCAGCGATAAATATAGAGACAGATTTTTTAACAGACCTATTCAGAATCTGGAAAAAACAGCGGAGCATCCCTTAGTTCCTGAAGAGGAACAAAAATATGAAAGAGGCGGCTTTGTTAAACAAAAAAGCAGCTTTGAAAGCACAGCAGACCTTTCTCCTATTCCGACTCTTGTTCCGGATAGCCAAATTGCAGAGGATGCTGAAAAAGAAAGAACCATTGTTTTTGGTGGTGTAGCACAGGAAAACAATGAGGATGAAAACAAAACAAAAACCCGGACAATAGGTCTTCGTTCTTTGGCAGTTACGGACGGAAATGCTCATGAAGAAGAGCTTCCTGATGAATATGATGATTCTCAGCTTACCTTTGAAGGCTTTCATACCGAGGATGCCAACTTTGTTGACGAAAGAGAAATCGAAGAAGAATTACTTAAAAAGAGAAAAGAAAAGGCAAGCACTTTCACAATAACAAGCGATATTTCAGGTGAGGAAAACAACGAACCCTCCAGAAGATACGGAACAGACGAGTATCGTACAGAGGATGATAAATTCAAGGTTACCTATTATCTGAACAAAAACAAAAACGCTTCATTTATTGGTGCCGTTGCAACTTATGTATGCTTTGGTATTTTAGTTGCTGTTTCTGTTTTTGGGAAAACCTTTCCGGAAACACAGACAGGAGTTCTTATCGCTTCCCTTTTGGTGTTGATAGGAACAATTGTTGCAAATGCAAATGCTTTGTTAGACGGTTTGCGTTCATTTAAAGGCTTGAAATTTGGCAGGAATACCGGTTCGGTGGTATCCGTTTTTGCAGCATTGTTGCAAAATATTGCGTTCTTTTTACCGAATGCACAGCCTTTTGAAGAGGGCCTTTCACTGCTTTCTGCAGCAGCCGTTCTGCCTTTGGCTTTCAACAGAACTGCTGAATATCTTGAATATAAGAGAATAGCAGATAATTTCATATATGTAACCAATAACGAGTTACACTCTATCGGTAAAATCGAAAAGAAGCAAACTGCATTTGAAATCGGTAGAGGACTTCTTTTGGATGACCCTGCAGTATTGGCTTCTCAGAAAACAAGCTTTCCAAGGCGTTTTATAGAGCTTTCCCAAAAGTTTTATCCGTCGGATGATGTTAACAAACGTCTTGTTCCTATAGGTTTTGCCGCATCCGTTCTTGTGGGTGCAATAACATTGTTGATAACAAAGGATACACTTTCATCTGTTACGGCATTTACTGCGGCAGTTTGTATAAGCGTGCCTTATTTTTCATATCTTGTTGATGCTCTTATTATTTCGAAAACTTCAAAAAAGCTTTTGGAAAAAGGCGGAATGCTTGCGGGATGGGATGCATTCAGAGAATGTAGTTCATCTAACGCTATAGCTATTGATAGTGCAGACGTATTCGATGAAAATGGCGGCAATGTTTTTGGTATTCATCCTTTTTACGATATACAAATTGATGAAGCAATTTTATACACCGCATCTCTTCTTGTGAAATCGGGTGGACCTTTAGGTAACCTTTTTAAAAGAGTAATTGTTGGCGATGTGTCACTTTTACCGCCTGTGGATACTCTTACTTATGAAGAAAAGTTGGGACTTTCTGCCTGGATTTTCAACAGAAGAGTTCTTGTGGGTAACGGTGACCTTTTAAGGAATCATAATGTTGATATTCCGGATATGGCACTTATAGAACGTCATTTGTGTGAGGGCAGATATCCCTTGTACCTTGCAATTGACGGAAAAGCTGCAGCAGTATTTATTGTTTCTTATGATGTGAATAAAGAAAATGCAAAGCTGCTCAAATCCATTGAACGTAACAGCATATCGCTTCTTATCCGTGCAGATGATGCAAATGTTACAGATGAAATGGTATCAGATAAATTATCATTACCGAGAAGTGGAGTTAAGGTGCTTTCTGCAGTTTCAGGTGATATATACAAAAGTTATTGCGAAGGTGTAACTTCTGCGGCGGACGCTCTTTTAATGCACGACGGAAAGCCACATTCATTCCTTTCGGCAATAAATGCAGCATTGTCTTTAGGGTCAGTAAAGCATATACTTAATGTTTTCCAGACCTGTGCTATGGGTGTTGGTCTTGCAATTGTCAGTGCTCTTGCATTCGTTTCAGGGCTTTCTTCACTGAATTGCATACAGTTAATTGCAGTGCAGGGCTTCTTTGCGGTATTTACCGCTTTTGCTATGACAGGAAGCCATATTGTAAAAAACGGAAAAACTGAAAAAAGAAAAATTAAAAAGAAATCAAAAAAATAATTATAAATCATCAGCATCCTGAATGGGCTTTTCGTGGTCCTCGGGGATACCGGTGTAAGAACCGGTTACATCGCTTTTGATTTCCTTTGCATTAAATTTTTTTGTGACTTTTAAGGCTTCTTTGGTAGGATTATTATTTTTCATTCAATACACCTCGCTGTTATAAAGATTATAGTCAGTTAAATGAAAAACAGACTGCAATCATTATTATGGTGAGTTATCTATAAAATAAACGGAGGAAATGATTTTTATGGAAAAAGTTCGTTTAGGTATTATTGGCGTAGGTAATATGGGCTCAAGCCATATTAAAAATGCAATTGAGGGAAAAATGCCTGAAATTGATATTACTGCTGTTGCAGATATAAAGCCGGATAGATTGGCTTGGGCAAAGGAGCAGCTTCCCGATGTAAAAACATTTGATACAGCGTCCGCTCTTATGGATTCCGGTGAAGTTGATGCAATTCTTATTGCAACACCTCACTATTTCCATCCACCACTCGCTATTGAAGCATTGGAAAAAGGTCTTCACGTTATGAGCGAAAAGCCTGCAGGTGTTTATACAAAGCAGGTAAGAGAAATGAATGCAGTTGCAGATAAAAGCGACAAGAAATTTGCAATTATGTTCAATCAGAGAACAAACTGTCTTTACAGAAAAGCTCACGAAATTGTGCATAGCGGAAAATATGGCGAGCTTCAGCGTGTAACATGGATTATAACCGATTGGTACAGAACACAGACCTACTACAATTCAGGCGGATGGCGTGCAACCTGGTCCGGTGAAGGCGGAGGAGTACTTCTTAATCAGTGTCCCCACCAGCTTGACCTCTGGCAGTGGATTTGCGGTATGCCTGAAAAAATTATGGCGGTTTGCCATGAGGGTAAATGGCATGACATTGAGGTTGAAGACGATGTTATGATTTATGCCGAATATCCCAATGGTGCAACCGGTACATTCATCACAACCACAGGTGATTTCCCCGGAACAAACCGACTTGAAATTACTCTTGACGGAGCAAAGCTTATTTGCGAAAATGGTAAACTTATTGTTAACGAACTTAAAGAGCGAATTTCAGATTATACCAAAAATGCAGAAGAAGGCTTCGGCAGTATTGAATATGATACTTTTGAAGCAGAGCTTGATGGAAGAAATGAGCAACATACCGAGGTTATGAATAAATTTGCAGGGGCAATTCTCAGAGATGAACCCCTTGTGGCATCAGGACAAGAAGGTATAAATGGTCTTATGATTTCTAATGCTGCATTCCTTTCTTCATGGCTTGGTAAAAAGGTTACACTTCCCATTGACGAAAATCTTTTCTATAATATGATTCAGGAAAAAATTGAAAATTCAACCTTTGTTAAAGTGGTAAAAGAGGTTGTAAACGAAAATATGGATTCTACCTATTGAGATTATTTATGTTAAGGCGGAAAAATATGACACAAAAGATATTTAAAATTATTATTTGTTCAGTTGCGATAATGTGTATGTTTTGCAGTACAGTAACTGTTTTTGCGGAACCCGGTGACGTGGATTTCGATTTTAATATTCAGCCTGTTGAACCCACAACACAGGAAGAAGTAGTAACAACTGAACCCGAAACTCAAGAAGAGGTTACTGAGGAAAAACAAACCCAAGAAGAAACTGAAGAAAAAACAGAGGATGAAACAACCAAAAAACCTAATAAGCCCAGACCTACCCAGAGTCAGGCGACCAATAATAACTCCGGTAACAATAATAATGCTGAGAATAATGCACAACAAACTCAGCAAACTCAGCAGGATGACGATTTGCCGGAAGGTTATTTCCTGGTTTTTCTTGAAAGAAACAATGGTGAAAGAAGATTGAAATTCCTTATGGAGGAGCCGGGCATTATTGCTATGCCTGAGGAGCCCACAAGAGAAGGTTATATTTTTGATGGTTGGTACAGTGACTCCAAATTTAAAAATGAATGGGATTTCGAGAAGGATGAAGCAAAACGCGAAATGACAATTTATGCCAAGTGGATTGCGGATTCAAACACAGTTGAGTATGATATTATCGTGGAAGATGCAGTAGGAGGAAAGCTGGAAACCAACCCCTCAAAAGCATCAGTAGGCGAGCCTGTTTTTATTACAATTATTCCTGATGAGGGAAAAAGACTTGTTGCAGGTAGCTTACTTATAAATGGCAAATCTACAGATGTTTTCAGTTTTGTTATGCCTAAGGGAAAGGTAACAATTTCTGCTTCCTTTGAAGATGTTCCTGAAGATGAAGTGGTGGAGAAAAAAGATAACAAAAGAATGCTACCTCTTATTATTGTTGGTGTAATAATTCTTGTTCTGGTTATAGGAGTTGTGGTTGCATTTATAATGAGAAGACGCGATTTTAATGCTGACCTTGATCCAAATGAACCGGAAGTAGAAGATGTTGTAGATGATTTAGTTTGGGTTGACAAATCTATAATTGTTGAAGACGGCTTTAAAGAAGGTAAAAAAGTTGTTGACAGAGTAAATCCTGCAGATGTTGAAGCAGCAGAGATAGATATAGAGGAATAAAAGAAAGACCTTTGAAAGCGAAAACTTTCAAAGGTCTTTTGATTCGCTTATTGGTAATTTATCGCTACCATCAAAAGCATAATTAAAGCGGAAAAACCAAATTCTGCAACAAATAATTTCCAGGACCATTTAATCCATTTGCCGTAGGATACACCGATAATTCCAATAGCAATAATCATAAGTCCGTTTGTGGGATAAAGAAGATTTGTGAAGCCGTCTGCAATGCAGAAGGTTGTAACAACGCTTTGTCTTGTTATTCCAACTAAGTCCGAAAGGGGAGCAACAAGGGGCATAATAAGGAATGCCTTTGCAGTACCGCTACCAATAAAAAATTCAAGTACTGCAATAACGCCGAACAAAATAAATATCGCTCCGTATGGAGAAACACCTTGCATAGCATTGTTTAATTCGTAAAGAATTGTATGCATTATCTTACCTTCGTTAAGTACATATGATATTGCAATAACAAATACTATAAGAGGGATTGCAGGAGCAATTGTTTTTGCACCCTGGAAGAAGCTTACCCCAAGTTTTTTCCCTTTTAATCCTGCAAAGTGACCAGCCAGAAGACCGCCAACGGTAAAGAGAATTCCCATAGCAGGAAGTGAAAGCACACCGCCTAAGCTGAAAACAAAGTCAAGAACAATAAAAATTGCATCAATTAAAATACAGGTTACAAAAGCACGAGTGCCTTTGCGGATGTTTTGGTCAGCTAAAACGCTTTCAGCGTCTTTCATTGTGAATTTTTCCCTTAAGACCTTATCGGATTCATAGACGGGGGATTTAGTTGGGTCTTTTTCAATTTTTCTTGCGTAGAAATAGAGGAAAAAGAAAAGTATCAGGTATACGCCTGCAAAAATTATTAAACGAAGCCAGAGCCCTGAAAAAACCTCTAAGTCCGCAAGCTTCTGAACAGTGACAACGTTGAATGGATTGAATGTGGCAGCAGTAAAGCCCCAAGCAATAGAAACGAGACTCATACCCAAACCAACAAGTGAGTCCCAACCCAGTGCCAGTGATACTGCAACAGCGATTGGAACAAGTGTTATTGATTCTTCAAGAATACCTGCCGTGGAACTTAAAAGCATGCACACAAAAAGCACGGTTGCCATCAATATGTATTTTTTGTTGCTGTATTTTTTTATGAGTGTAGCCATTATGAATTTCAGTATACCGCATTTATCTAGAATGAGAAATGCACCACCGATAAGAATGATTATTCCGATTATTGCAACACCTGCTCCGGCATAACTGCTACCAAGGCAGAGAATTGGCGAAAGAATAATTTTCCATATAGGCATTTTATAGTCTTCAAGGACAGTGTATGTTCCGTCAACAATGGTTTCGTGACCATCTTGTGAAACAATCTGGTATTCACCTCGTGGTAGGGTTTGAGTAAGCATACCAATGAAAGCCAGAATAACAATGAGCACAAGGGAAATGGTTGCCATAGTTTTTTTATTAAGGCTTAAACCCAAGGAATCATTTTTATTTGAATTATCCATTTTATCGCCCCTTTAAAATAATAGAAATCATTATACAGAAATAGTATATAAAAAACAAGTATTTATTTGACAAACCTTGGTATTGTCCGTATAATATCGGTTGTAAATAATATAGTTTAGGGTGTTGAAATGAGAGTACATAAGAAAAAACACGGTGCAGAGCGTCTTGAAGCCTGCGGAAATATTGTTATTAAAGATTTAAGGGTAGAGGGCAGTACCGCTCAGGCTCTTTTTGGGAACAATAATCCCATAAGAATTGAAATCGGTTGCGGCAAGGGTGACTTTATAGTAGGTACAGCGGCTAAAGAACCTGATGTGAATTTTCTTGCGATTGAAAAGGTTTCCGATGTTCTTGTTATTGCGGCAGAAAAGGTTAAAAATTCAGGACTTTCGAATGTAAGAGTTTGTTGCGTTGATGCAAAGGAGCTCGAAGAGATTTTTGCCGAAGGCAGTATAGACAGAATTTATCTTAACTTTTCTGACCCCTGGCCAAAATCACGCCACGAAAAAAGAAGACTCACCTACAGAACCTTCCTTGCAATTTACAAAAAAATTCTAAAAAAAGACGGCGCAATTCATTTCAAAACCGATAACAGAGGTCTTTTCGATTTCTCATTGGAAGAATTTAAAGAGTTTGGGATGAGAATGGAAAAGCTCACCTTTGACTTGCACAATTCCGAATATATGGAAGGAAATGTTATGACTGAGTATGAAAAAAGGTTTTCAGAAATGGGCTTCCCTATAAATCGTGTAGAGGTTTATTTTAACTGATATGAATTATAAAATTTATCTGTTATGTGCCGTTGTAGTTTTTATTGTTACGATAATCAGTGTTTGTATTTATAAATCAAGAAACATAAGTGGAAATAATTCAAACTCACAAATTGTAATAAACAGAACTTGGGTAATAAATACTGTAGTAGGAGTAGTTTTTCTGCTTTTAGGTATAGTTATGTTGCCTTGGTTTTTAGGCTATGTTTTTATTGGCGTTAGTGTACCATTTATTGCAATTCTCACATTGTTGTTTGAAAGTAGTATATATGTTTTTGACGATAAAGGTGTTGCTTTTATCGGTGTGTGTTTCAACCTTGCCTATATAAAATATGAGGATGTTCGTGATTTGTTTCAACGTTGGGAATGGTATATGGATTCTTGGATTTTATCTAAAGTAACTCAATATTACGAGCTTTGGGGTCCTGCCGAAGAAAAATTTAAAAGTTGTCAGCCTTTGCGAATAACTAAAACAAAGAAAACAACCAAATTGCTTAAAGAATATTGTCCCAGAAGATTTCAAAAACTTCAAGAAGAAACTGAAAAAGAGAAGAATAAAAAATGCAGAAAGCATAGAATAAATAAAAACAAAAAGCAGAGATGAACCGATATTGTAGTTTATCTCTGCTTTAATTGCACATTTTTATAGTTGTGTAGAGAAAATTGATGAGATTTGGTGAATTGCGAACCGAAGCTGTACAAAGGTACTGCGAGGTGAGCAAACGCCAAAGCTCGCTATTTTCTCACGCAAAAGAAAAAAGCAACCACTCGATTGAGTGATTGCTTACTAGTGTCGGCATCGCCCTATTTTCCCAAGCGGCTTCCCACTAAGTATCTTCGGCGCTGTTGAGCTTAACTACCGTGTTCGGGATGGGAACGGGTGGACCCTCAACGCCATCAACACCGACTGCGAAGAACTGTTCGTCCTCCGAAGAACATTGACAATTATAGCACATTATTTTCAAATGTCAACACTTTTTTTGAAAAAATTTTCAAAAATTTTATTTGTGTAAAAAAACAAGCAAAGTCTATAAAATTTGTGCAACTTTTTAGTCGTGTGCTGTTGATTATTAACATAAAATAGTGCATAATTATACTAACTAGGTATGTGGAAATTTATCGGAGGTTTAGATATGGGTAAATATGCTATTACATATGATATAGGAACAACAGGTGTTAAAACCTGTATTTTTGAATTGGGTGATACTATTAAATTAGTATCTGCAGCTTCAGAAGGGTATAACCTTTATGTTTTCCCTGATGGCGGTGCTGAGCAGGATCCTCAGGAGTGGTGGGATGCAATGTGCTCCACTACCAAAAAAGTGCTTGATAAATGCGATGTGGATATAAAAGATATCTGCGGTATATCCTTCTGCTCACAGATGCAGGGTATTGTTCTTGTGGATAAGGATGCAAAGCCTGTTCGTCGAGCAATGAGCTATATGGACCAAAGAGCAAGAAAAGAGCTCAAAGAGGGTATTGCATACGGTCCTCAGATTGCAGGTGCATTTATACCTAAACTTCTTAAATCTCTTATGATTACAGGTGCGGTTTCTGCATCTGTTAAAGACCCTGTATGGAAATATAAATGGGTTGAAAAGAACGAGCCTGAAAACTTTAAGAAAGTACATAAGTGGCTGGATGTTAAAGAATATTTTATTGCAAGAATGACTGGCGAGTTCTGTATGACTCACGACTCTGCATTTGCAACACTTCTTTACGATATTAAAAAACACGAATTCAGTCCCGCTATGTGTAAAATGTTGGGCGTAAATATCAACCATCTTCCTAAAATTAAAAAATCTGCAGAAAAGGTTGGCGAGCTTTTGGAGCAACCGGCAAAAGAATTGGGACTTATGCCCGGAACAGCAGTTTTTGGTGGTGGCGGAGACGCTTCACTTATTGGTGTTGGTGCAGGCTCTGTTGCTCTTGGAGATACCCATATTTATAGCGGGACATCAGGTTGGGTTTCAACAGTTGTTGATAAGAGTATTGTTGATGCTTCCGCTATGATTGCTGCAGTTGTTGGTGCAGAAGAGGGCAGATACAATTACTTCGGTGAGCTTGAAACTGCAGGTAAATGCCTTGAATGGGTTAAGGACCACCTTGCTCTTGACGAAATAGGAATTTATCTGGATAAGAAAAATATCACCGATGGTTATGAGGCTAAATATACCAGTCTTTATGATTATATGACAGATGCGGTTAAGGATGTTCCTGCAGGTTCAGGCGGTGTTATTTTCACTCCCTGGCTTCACGGTAACCGTTGTCCCTTTGAGGACCCTAATGCCCGCGGTATGTTCTTCAATATCAGCCTTGAAACAGGTAAGAGTGAAATGATAAGAGCTGTTCTTGAGGGTGTTTGCTACCATCTTCGTTGGTTCCTTGAAACAGAGGAAAAGAAGGTTAAGTCCTCTGAAAAGGTTCGTTTTGTAGGCGGTGGTGCACTTTCTGACCTTACTTGTCAGATTCTTGCAGATTGCTTGTGTAAGGTTGTTGAAACTGTTGACACACCCCAGAATGTGGGTGCAATGGGTGCGGCAGTTCTTATTGCGGTAGGTCTTGGTCAATGCAAATCCATTGAGGATGCGAAGGGTCTTATTCCCGTAAGCAAAACATTTGAACCCAATATGGAAAATAAAAAAGCCTACGATAAATATTACGAGGTATATAAAAATCTTTATAAAGCCAATAAAGATAATTTTGCAAAGCTTAATTCATAATTAAGTATAAATTCTTTTTTAGAAAAAAGTTTTTAAATAGTTGAAAAATCTGTGTTTTTCTGTTAAAATATTGAAAAATTGTTGATTCACATAAGGAGTGAGATTTAGTGAATATAGCATTGATAGCACATGACTCCAAAAAAGAACTTATGACTCAGTTCTGTATTGCTTATTGCGGTATTTTAAGTAAGCATAGCATTTGTGCAACAGGTACAACAGGTAAGCTTGTTGGTGAGGCAACAGGCCTTGAAATAGAAAAATATCTTAGTGGCTCCCAGGGCGGTGCTCAGCAAATCGGTTCAAGAATCGCTTGTGATGAAATTGACCTTTTGCTTTTATTCCGCGACCCGCTTAACCCGAAGCCGGGTGAGCCCAACGAAGCAAACCTTTTAAGACTTTGTGACGTTCATAATATTCCGGTTGCAACCAATATTGCAACCGCAGAAGCACTCATTCACAGTCTTGAACATGGTGACCTTGATTGGCGTGACATTGTTAATCCCAAAAATTAAGGTGTTTGTTTTGTTTTTTGTCGGACGGACTTGATTTTGTTCGCGTTTTGTTGTATAACTATCGGGTAATTGAGTTTGTTCTCAGTTACCCGAATTTTTATTATATATAATTGATTTCATTTTAAGGAGTTTTAAAATGGCTGGAAATATTCAAGCAATTAAAGGAACAAAGGACACATTACCCTCAGAAAGTTATAAAAATCAGTATATTGAGCAGGCTGCTATTGATACTGCAAAAACATATGGTTTCCACGAAATGAGAACACCTGTTTTTGAATATACTGAGCTTTTTGACCGCTCTGTTGGTGAAACAACTGACGTTGTTCAGAAAGAAATGTATACTTTTAATGATAAGGGTGACCGTTCAATTACATTGCGTCCTGAAGGAACTGCAGGTGCAGTGCGTGCTTTCCTTGAACATGGACTTTTCAATGAGCCACTTCCTCAGAAGGTTTGCTATCTTACATCCTGCTACCGCTACGAAAAGCCTCAGGCAGGCAGACTTCGTGAGTTCCATCAGTTTGGTATAGAGTGCTTCGGTGCAGCATCACCCCTTGCAGATGCAGAGGTTATTGCACTTGCCAACAGCTATTTTACATTCCTTGGTCTTGAAGAATACACCCTTGAAATTAATTCTATTGGTTGTCCCGAGTGCAGAAAGAAATATCAGGAAGCTCTCAAAGCATATTTTGAAGAGAAAAAGAGTGAACTTTGCGAAACCTGTCTTTCACGTCTTGACAGAAATCCTATGAGAATCCTTGACTGCAAGAGTCCTGTTTGTTCAGGTATTGCAGAGGGTGCCCCTGTTGTTCTTGATTATATATGTGACGATTGTCGTGACCACTTTGAAAAGCTTCAGAAATACCTTGATGCAATGAATATTGAATATACAATCAATTCACAGATCGTGCGTGGTCTTGATTATTATACAAGAACTGTTTTTGAGTTCGTTTCAAAACACGAAAAAACTAACGGTCTTGTTCTCTGCGGTGGCGGAAGATATGACGGACTTGTTGAAGAATTGGGCGGTTCAGCTCTTCCTGCTTGCGGTCTTGCAATTGGTCTTGAAAGACTTCTTATGGCTATGGAAGAAAGTGGCGTCCAATTCCCCGAAGCACCTGTATGCAATCTTTCAATTGTTACTGCAGGTGAAAATGCAGTTCTTAAGGCGGTTGAGCTTTCGGCAGATTTACGTGCACAGGGTTATAGTGTAAACGTTGATACTGTTGGCCGTTCAATTAAAGCACAGATGAAATTTGCTAACAAAATCGGTTCCGAATTTACTGTTGTTATTGGTGATAACGAGCTTGAATCTGATGTGGCGCAGCTTAAATGTATGGAGGACGGAAGTCAGACTCAGGTTTCTCTCTCGGAATTTACAGAGGGCTTTGAAAGAGCGTATATGAATCAGGCGGTTGCTGCATTCGGAAATGCAGATTTTTCCAATCTTACTCAGGTTGATATAAATAATCTTTTAAAATAAGCAAATAATAAGGTGCAATTATGGAAATAATTGATATTTCAAGGGATTTGATGAAAACACCCGTTTATCCCGGTGATCCGGAAGGGTATATTGATAACATAAAAAGCATAAGAGCAGGAGATAACTGCAACCTTAATTCAGTTTACACCTGCCTTCATACAGCAACCCACGTGGATGCACCCTTGCATTTTATTGATGGTGCAGGTGCTATGGAAACTCTTCCTTTGGATTTGTTTATTGGTGAATGTCTTGTGGTGGAAACACCACCCGGGCCTATTACAGGTGCATTTGCAGAGGATCATTTCCCTTGGCGTGATTGCGAAAGACTTTTAATAAAGGGTAACGGACTTTCACATCTTATGGAAAGCAGTGCATATTATATTGCTGATTGCGGAATAAAGCTTGTGGGAACAGATTCACAGACAATAGGTATCAGCGGTTCAAACGAAACTGTTCATAAAGCGCTCCTTTCTGCGGATATTCCTATTATTGAGGGTCTTGACCTTTCAAATGTTAAACCGGGTAGGTATTTTCTTATGGCACAACCATTGAAAATTGCAGGAGTTGAAGCAGCACCACTTAGGGCGGTATTAGTAAAAGAGCATTTGTTTTGGTCAGGGAGATAAAATTTAATGCAAAATGCAAAGTGCAAAATGCAAAATGTCGGGGCGCGAAAATGAAGGTATAAAATATGAGATTAGATAAATATTTAAAGGTATCAAGAATTATAAAACGCCGTACTGTTGCAAACGAGGTTTGCGATGCAAAGCATGTTGAGGTTAACGGCAAAATTGCAAGAGCATCTTATGAAGTTAAAGTGGGCGATGTTATTGCAATTCAGATGGGAAGCAACCTTACAAAATATAAGGTGCTTTCCGTTAACGAATATGCAAAGAAAGATGAAGCGGCTAATATGTATGAAGTTGTTAGTTGAAAAACACTGTAATTAACATATTCTACTTTAATTCTACCTGAAAAAACCTCTGTTCTATTGATTTGAACAGGGGTTTTTTATATACTTAAAGAGAGGTGAAGACTATGGATAAATATACTTTCGGTAATAACCTATATGAACTTCGCAATAAAAAGGGGTTAACCCAGAAAGAACTGGGAAAGCTTTTAGGTGTTTCTGATAAAGCCGTTTCCAAATGGGAAACAGGAGAAGCTATGCCCAGAACCGCCAAACTGGTTCTGATAACAGACCTTTTCGGTGTAACGATGGAGCAGCTTTCTTCCGAAGATTTTGACTGCAACGCAGAGGATTTTCAACAAAACGAAACTGCAGAAGAAAAAGAAAGCAGATATAAAAAATATTTTCATAATGCAATGAAAAAACATTATCGGGGTTGTAAGTTTTCGATGGTTCTGTCAATAGCTTCAATCATTATGGCAGTTGTAGTGTTAATCGGAAGTGTTGTAATGGGCGGTGTTGCGGGTATTACTGTGCCCTTATGGAAAATGGTTTTAGTATACCTGTTGCCGATTTTTATGCTGATTTATGGTAACATTCTTTTAAATAAAATATATAAAAACCGAGAAAAAACAGAAGTATCTGACTTTGTACCACTACTCGTAACTTTAATAATTTCTTCAGTGATTTTTTGTGTGTTTGGTTTTATAAACGAAATAACAACAGAAGATATATTTAGTGTTATAGGTTGTTTGATTACCGTTTCAGCAACCCTTGTTGAACTTAATTATATTAAATTAAAAACTAAAGGTACATTTACTGAGAATAAGGCGGTTGGGTTTTTTCTTCTTGCTTGTTCGGGCGTTTTGATTTCGGCTATTGCTAATATTTCCACTATAGTTGCTATATTTATACTCGTTTCACAACTTGGATTGTTTACAGGTAGTGCAGACCTTTTGTCAGTTACTATAATTACTGCTGTTTTAGAAAACGATAATATAGTTTACAAAAAAGACTCAAGAAAGAAAAAATTTTTTAAAAAAGCATTGATTGTAACAATAGTATCATTTGTTATTGTTTCGCTTTTGTTTATGATTTTTCCCGGTATAGGGTTAAAACTAAGTTGTCAGGCTATGCAAATTGGTCAGGACGCTAGTGGTGAATGGGTAACTGAAGATGTTTCTTTTAAAAAGGGTGAAAGCAAAAGGATATCCATGGATTGGTTTTCTGTTGAAATTCCCAAAGAATTGAAAAAAGAAAATTTTGAATCTTCGTTGGAAAACACAACAATGAAGATGTATAAAAATGAAGAGGTAGCCACAATTTCTATACAAAAATTAACAGATAACCCTTATGCAGATTTTGTTTTGTTTGAAATTACTGATGAAGCTTCACAAGAGGATAAAGCAGCAGATGAGTTGTATTTATTGAGTTTTCAAAAAGAATTTGGCAAAATTCCGTCAAGTATGTATGAATATAAGAGACTTGCTGCAAGTCTTGATGCTGATGATATGAAGGTTTATGATTACCCTCAATGTGTACTGTATGCCCAGCTTATAGCTACTGCACAAATGCTTTCTTTTGGTGGCTCAAATGAGGTCTATTATATTGATACAGACAGAACTTATGGTGAAATAACAGTTATTCCACCATTGTCAGAGGGGAATGACAGGCTTATAGCAACTTATTCAGTGGTTGATAAGTATAATTTAGATGTGGATTATCGTGTGATTATAAGCATCCCGGATAACGACAGGGAATTACTTCACAAAATAGTTAACTCTGTAGAAATTGATTTGTAAATTAACAATTTGTTAACCTGATTTCTTAAATTGTTTACATCTTTTTCATACGCAATTAAATAATATGTTGTATAGTGTAATCAACGGAACGGGAAAGGAACTCGTTTCGTTGGTTACACGTTTTCATTCCTATCTCCTTATTTCCATATTTACCCCTAAGAAAAGCTCCTCTGTTCTGAACAGTGGAGCTTTTCGACTTTATATTCAGTTTTATTTTTTTAGATATCTGCTGTTAAAGCTCTGCTTTAAATCAATTGAGCTATCGTTGTGAATTGTTGTGAGGGTTACGCCCTGTTGCCATTCCTCTTCGGGACGTGATGTTCCGCGGAAATCACCAAGACTGTAAGCATTATAGCTACCCATCTGGTTATATACGAGCCAGATTCCTTCGTATTTTGCAGCCCAATCGTTAACGTGGTCGTGACCGCAGAAAATGCCTTGAGCTTCATTTTTCTTCATCGCTTCAAAAAGACCGCTGTTAAAGGGTGAGCAACCAACGCTTTCAAACATTCTGCCGTAAAGAATTTCAGCTTTACCTGTGGGCACATATTCTTCCTTTTCATTCAATACGAAAACCTCTTCATACTCTTTAATCGGAATGTGCATATAAAGAAGATTCGGGCTTTTTCCGTATTTTTTTCTGAGGGCTTCCATTTCTTCTGTGTACCATTTGATTTGGTCGGGCTTTATGTAGTCATAGCCATTTTCCATTTCCGCAGGCACGCCATCTCTTGCCATGTATTCGGGAATAATATCTCTGCCGGAATCCATAAAAACAAGGCTCTGCTTCAATTCGGTTTCGGAGTTCATAATGTTAATGATGAAATTACCGTAACCGAAAAGCTTGGGGTCACCGAATTTTGAAAGACAATGAGGGTAATCGGAAAGGCTTTTGAAAATAAGATATTTGTGGAATTCCTTTTCTTCCCTCGCTTCGTGGTTGCCGAAAACGTAAGCCCAATATACACCTAATTTTTCCATCATCTGAGCAAAATGGATTGCTTCAAACTGCTGGTATTTTGACTGGATGCAGTCACCTGTGAGAATAACCAAATCAGGCTTTTCGTCACGAATCTGATTGATGAAAAGCTGTAAGGATTTATTATTGAGAGAGTAATCCTCATCTGTGTGCATATCAGTGGTGGCAAGAAGCTTGAATTCACCATTATCAATTGTTCCGTCAGCCTTATATTTTGCAATAAAGGTTGAGGTTTCATTTTCTTTTATAATTTTAACCTTGCTACCGATATATGGTACATCGAGAGCAGATAAAAATCTGTTCTGAGCAAGCTTGCCTTTGCTTAAATCATATAATATTTTCTCAGCACCAAGGCAGAATCTGATGCCGTTCTGCTGAATAAAAGTTCTTACGGGTTTCATAAAATACCTCTTTTCTTTTATGTTATTTTTATATTATCACAAAGTTTTTTTCTTTTCAACAAGTTAACAAATAATGAAGACTGTTAACGTAATATTTCATTATGTTTAATGTTCTTTAAAAAGTGTAGATTTTGACGATTTTTGTGGTTTTATTAGAGGCTAATTCGTTGACATTAAAGGTTTTTTTATGGTATATTTATTTTGTGAAATTATATGTTGGTGGCGAAAAATTTTTGGGGAAAACAGATTGAAAGATGTTATGTGCTCCGGAAAATTTTAATTGAACAAGCCCGAAAGGAAGAAATAAAAAATGAAAAAAAGTATCTCTTTGGTGTTATGCCTTGCAATGCTTGTCAGTATGTTTTCTTGTTTTGGTATTACTGCTTCGGCAGCAGGTGATGCAAAAGAAATTTTTAGCGTTAAGACAAGTGGGTTTAAAAACAATAAGGCTATATACACTGTGTATCTTAACAAAGGTTTTAAAATGTCCGGTTCAATTATTTATGTGAAGTTTGATCCGGACGTAATTGAAATTGATGAAGAAAATACAGGTGCTTATATGGTTGACGATGGTGATGGCGGAGAGCGTGAAAACATCGGCGGTATATATGAAAAGGGCTTTATGACAGATTATAAAAATAATGACCATTACTCAATAGGTCATGTTTATAGTCCTTATGATGATTATAAATCAGGTTCATCCAATAAAGCCTATATGAAGTTTACATTCAAGGCAATTGATAAAAATCGACCTGCAACAAATATAGAGTTTTATTGCTATCAGTTTAATAGCGAAAGTGAATCTGCTAACAATATTGAATATGGTAGTGCTCAGAAGATTTATTCAAAAAAAGTTGCAACCCTTGGTAAAGTTGAAATAAAAGAAGCTGTAAGCACAAAGGACGGCGTAGAAATTTCCTGGAAAAAAGTAACCGGTGCAGATTTTTACAGAGTTTATAAAAAAGTCAACGGAGAGTTTGAGATAATTAACGAAACAACAAGCGGTTCAGTTACAAGCTATCTTGATACCGATGTTGTAAAAAACAAATCATACACATACGCAGTAAGAGCTGTAAACGAAGCAAGTGCGGAGGATGAGTATGGTAAAAAGTATCCTGCAACGCTCAGTGATTCCTCAACCACAAGATATACAGTTGCCCCGACAACACTTAAGCTTTCCAATGATGATGGTAAAGTTGTTGTAAAATGGTCAGAGGTTGATGGTGCAACTGCTTACAGAGTTTACAGAAGAACTGTTAAAGAGGATGGTACAACAACCTCATGGAAATCTCTGGGAGATAAAACCACCGATTTGAAATATTCTGATAAAACCGCAAAAAGTGGCACCAGATACCAATATGCGGTGCGTGTGTATTCAGATGGCGGTTACAGTGCATTGTATTCCGAAAAGGAAATTCTTTATCTCGGAGTTCCGCGCTTCACAGTTGAAGCTTCCGTTAAGGGCGTTTTGATTAACTGGGATGATGTGACCGGTGCAACAAACTATAAGGTGTACAGAAAAGTAAAGGGCGGTTCATGGAAAACCATTAAAACACTTTCTTCAAAAACAACCTATTATACAGATACTGCCGCAACAAGCGGAAAATATATTTACTATGCAGTTAAAGCGGTTAATGATTCTTATATAAGCGATTACGATACTCATGCATTAACATATCTTAAAACACCTGTGGCAAGTGTTAAAAATACATCCTCAGGTGTGAGAATTTCTTGGGATAAGGTAGGCGGTGCAACAAGCTACGAAATTTATCGCAAAGCAGGAAGTGCCAAATCCTGGTCAAAGGTTGGCACAACAAAAAAAGATGCCTACACAGATAAAACCGTTAAAAGCGGAACAACTTATAAATATACCGTCAGAGCCATAAGCTCTTCTGTAAAATCCAAATACGGCAGCACAGCCTATGAAACAATAAAATACCTTTCAGCACCCGTGCTTGGAAAAATCAAGAGCACAAAATCCGGTATAACAGTATATTGGGATGAAGTGAGTGGTGCCTCCGGTTATATTGTTTATAGAAAAACAGGCTCAGGAAGTTATGAAGAATACGCAACAGTAAAAGGTAAGAGTACTGTTAAATATCTTGACAAATCTGCTGAAAAAGGAAAAACTTATTCCTACAGAGTTTATGCATACAATGGCTCATATAAGAGTAGCTATAAATCAAGCGTTTCAATAAAAGATAAATATTGATTGAAAAATTACTAAATATTCCGGGGAGGAATTGCTTTGAAAAGAGTTCTATCATTACTGCTTTGTATTGTAATGTGTGTTTCTGCTTTTTCTGCGACAGCAGTGCAAACTTTTGCAGCAAATAAGGCGGAAAGTATTTTCACAGTTGATAAAACAGAGTTTAAAAACGATACTATAAGTTACACACTTTCGCTTAATGCAAACCAAACGGATATTACAGGTTTTGTTTTAAAGGTTAAATTTGACAGTAATGTATTATCGGTTGCGTCTGATAGCGGACCTGTAACTATAACTGACCCTACAGACGATAAAGAAACTATTCTTAATGTAGATGGTATCTACGAAAACGGCATTGCTTATAATGATGCCGGTACTTATGCTATCGCTTATGTTAATCCCAATGGATTTAATATCGGTGAAGAAAACAAGCAGTTTTTTAAGATTATTTTTGTTGCATTAGGCGATGCTCGCCCGGTAACAGATGTTGAATTTTATTGTGAGGAATTTATTACTGAAGATGGTAATGCTTCCAATGATATAACAATAAATGATGATTCACCAATGTTTTACAGCGATTCTTTCTTCAGCTTAAGTGCTGCCAAAAATGTAGCGGTTGAATCATCCGAAAAAGGTCTTAAATTCACCTGGTCTCAAGCACAAGGTGCAGAATGGTATAAAATTTACAGAAAAACATCTGCATCAGATTGGATATATCTTACCCAGGTGCAGTCGGATGTAACAGAATATGTAGATGAAGATGTAAAAAATGGTGTTGAGTATTTTTACAGCGTTGAAACCGGTAATGAATATGGTGTAAGAGAATATAATAAAACCGGTATAAAAGGCTTCTATTTCGGAACTATTACAGATATCAGCATCGCACAAACACAAAGAGGTGCAATGATTTCCTGGGATGCTATCAATGGTGCAGAAAGCTATACCATCCACAGAAATGAGGATGGAGCAACTAATGAAGATGGTAGCTTGATATGGGAAGAAATTGAAGAGGTTAAAGGCATAACATCCTATGAAGATGAACCTCTTACAAATGGTGTACAATACAAATACACAGTAAAAGCACATAAGGGTGAATATACTGCTGAGGCATCTGTTGAACCTGTGACAATCACATTCGTTGCAAATGCGGATATTGTATATTATCAGTTG
The DNA here is from genome assembly GCA_045576915.1 of Acutalibacteraceae bacterium. Lineage (GTDB taxonomy): Bacteria > Bacillota > Clostridia > Oscillospirales > Acutalibacteraceae > DTU089. The sequence goes on along the minus strand of JAZNHK010000161.1, from coordinate 9,464 downwards.
AATTATAGCGATATTGTTATTAACTGGAACACTGTCGGTGGTGCAGTAGGCTACGAGGTTTACAGAAAGGCTGAGGGCGAAACTAAATATACACTCAAAGATACAAGAGTGGATAACGGTTATACCGATACTGATGTTACAGACGGAAAAACCTATTCATATCAGGTTCGTACTATAACTGAAACCGGTAGTAGTATTCTTGGGGAAAAAGGCTACGATATTCTTAAGTTGCCTATAACAACACAGGTTGTTGCTACCTTAGGCGATGGTAATATTACAGTAAGCTGGAAACCGGTTGAACTTGCAGAACAGTACATTGTTTACAGAAAAACAACTACCGGTAACTGGATGCGGGTTGCCACGATTCCTGCTACATCCGCAAAGTATGAGGATGAAGACGTAGAAAACGGCGATACCTACATCTATGCAATACAGTCAAAGGCAAATCGTTTTACAACAGAATTATCCACCGTTTCTGATTCTGTTTTTTATATTGATGCTCCCACAATAAACAGCATATCAAATAACACAAAGAGTTTGGAAATCAACTTTGATAAGGTTGATATTGCAGAAAAATATAATATCTACAGAAAACAAGTTAACGGAAAGTTTGGAAAACCTATTGCAACAATTGTGCAAACAGACGCCAAGAAAATTATTTATGAGGATTCAACAATTGTCCCAGGTGTTCAATACATATATGGTATCGAGTCCGTTAAGGGTAGCAACAAAAGTGTAATATCTCAGTCAGAGATTACTTGTTGCCTTGGAAAACCAAATCTTGAAATTGAGGTTCTTTGCAAAGGAATCGAGCTTACCTGGAATGACGTTGCTGGTGCAGAAAAGTATAATGTTTACCATAGACTTGGTAGTAAAGGTGAGCCTGCTCTTGTTGCTACAGTAAGCGGAACATCTTTTGTTCACGATGATGCAGAAAGTGGATTGCTTAACGCTTATGAAGTTGAAGCGGTTTGCGGTAATACAACTAATTTAAGTAATAAAGAATCTGTTTATTACATTGCGGCAATTGAGGATATAGAAATCAAGAATGGTAAATCCTCTGTACAGCTTAAATGGTTGGATGATCCCGCTATTAGTGATTATATCGTCTATCGTAAGAATTACGGAGATGCTAAATGGACAAAGATAAGCCCGACCATAAAAAAAGAGTCTGAAAAAATCTACGGGGAAACAGTTGAATATATTATCTGTGAGGATAAAAATGTAACAGCCGGTAAAAAGTATGTTTACACAGTTGTCAGCAGTGACGGCGAGGATTTCAGTGCAAGAAATGAAACCGGTTGGACAATAGAATTTCTTAAAAATCCAACTATAAAAAGTGTTGAGAATTATTATGGTGGTCCTAAAATTACCTGGAGTAAGGCAACAGGTGCTGCCAAATATGAGATTTACCGTAAAACCAAATCATCAAGCTGGAAGAAAATAGGCTCAACAAAGTCAACATCTTATGTTGATAAATCTGCAAAGAGCGATACAAAATATTATTATGCAGTAAAATCTGTTGATGGCACAAGCACTTCTTATCATAGCACATCCCACTTCAATGATATCTGCAAAACTGTTAATTACCTTGCAGCACCCGTTGTTAAGGTTGAAAACACAACAAGTGCCATAAGTGTTACCTGGGGAAAGATTTCCGGAGCACAGAAGTATGAGGTTTATCGAAAGGCAGGTTCTGCAAAGAAGTGGACCAAAGTGAAAACCACAACTTCAAGGTCATATACCGATAAGAGTGTTAAAAATGGAACAACATATAAGTATATGGTTAAGGCTATAGACGGGAAAATTGTTTCAGGTTATGATACTGATGGTGTTTCACTCAAACGTCTTTCTGCTCCTAAGCTTTCAAGCGTTTCAAGCTCAAAGACCGGTATTACCTTCAAGTGGAAGAAGGTTTCTGGTGCTTCCGGATACATTGTTTACAGAAAAGAAGGGTCCGGTAGCTATAAAGAGCTTGCAAAAGTCAAGGGAAGCACAAAGGTAAGCTACGTTGATAAAAAGGCAAAAAAAGGCAAGACCTATACATATACAGTAAAGGCTTACTCAGGCTCTTCAAAGAGTGCTTATAATTCAGGTCTTAAAATAAAGGATAAATATTAAGCGTTAAAAATGTTCCCCCGTTTTCGGGGGAACTGGAATATAGAAATAATAGGAGGTGCACTTTTGAAAAGAGTATTATCTTTAATGTTGTGCGTGATAATGTGTTTTTCAGTTTTCAACTGTGCCATTGTTGAAGCTTCTGCCGTTGGTGTGGCAGATAGAATTTTCTCTGTTAAGAGTGAAGCTATTAAAAATGGTCAGATTACATATACTGTCACTCTTACCGGTGGCGTTGAGAATTTCGGCGGTGCGGTTATACTGATTGAATATGACAATAATGTTTTAGCTCCCGCTGAGGAGGGCTTTAAGCCAGCTCTCAGAAATACAGGTACTCAGGTTTTCGAAGGTATCTATGAAGCTGGTGTTTCTGCTGATAATGAAAACATATATTGTGTTGGTTATACCAATGTAAACCCCGAAACAAAGACTTCAGATACAGAGTTTTTCAGTATCACTTTTGATGTAATAAGTGAAGAAAGACCAACAACAGAACTTTCTTTTTATTGTAAAGAGTTTCTATCTACTTCTGACGCCGATAATTCAATAACTGTTGATGATGGCTTACAGCTTATTGCAAGAATAACAGATGTTGTAACTCTTGAAGTACCAAAGCTTGTTGGTGCGGTGCTTACCACAAATGCTATTATTGTTGAGTGGGAAGCTTCTGTGGGTGCCACAAGCTATGAAATAAGAAGAAAGCCCATAGACGGCACTTGGAAAACTGTTGCAACAGTTTCTGCCAGTGAACTTAAATACAATGATAACGATATTGCCTTGGAAAGTGGAAATACCTACGTATATACTGTCAGAGCATTAAATTCCTGGGGTTTAAGTATGTATGACTCAACAGGCGTTTCCTGCAAATATATTTCAAAGCCCGAAAATGTTAAAGCGGTTAATAACGTAAACGGAATAGATATTTCCTGGTCTGTTACTAGGGGTGCGGATGGTTATGTGATTATGCGACGTGAATCAGGCTCACAAAAATGGTCTGTTCTTACACGCCTTTCTTCAGCGTCTGTAAACACTTTTAAGGATACAACTGCAGTAAGCGGAAAAACCTACGAATATGATGTTGATTCAACACTTGGTAACTTTATAACTCAGACCCGTGACCAGGGTGAAGTTGTCTCTTATCTGGCATCACCCTCCGATATTACCGTTTCCAATATCAATGAGGGCATTGAAATAAAATGGAATTTAGTTGAAAACGCTACTCATTACATCGTTTACAGAAGAACACTTGGTGGTAGTCAGGCAGAGCTTTCTGAATATGCTCTTGCTGTTTCAAATACATTCGTTGATGCTGATGTTGATGCCAGAGTTGGATATGTATATAGTGTAAAAGCGGTTGGCAACGACGGTGAAAGTGCATTTAATACAAAGGGATATACAATAATCCGTGTTCCATCCACAGCAATTACACAGATTGTTCCTACAGTTGAGTCTGTTGCCGTTTATTTTGGAAATATTGATGGCGTTGACAGTTATACAATTTACAGAAGAACTGCCGATTCTTCATGGGAAAAGATTGGCACTGCTTCAAAAATAGAAAATATTTTTGAAGATAAGTCTGCTATAAGCGGAAAAGAATATTTCTATGGTATAGCAGCTGTTATCGGAAATTCAGAAAGTCCTATAACACCCTATGATAATGGTTTTTATTACCTTAAAACACCACAGAATGTTAAGGCTTATAACACAAAGGACGATATTACAGTAACATGGGATGCATGTGAAAGTGCTAATGGCTACTATGTTTTCAGAAAAACGGGCGAAACAGGTAAATTAACCCTTGTTGGTGCAGTTAACGAAAAAGATGTTCTTTTATTCAATGATACAAAAGTTTCTGATGGTGAAGTTTATTGCTATGTAATTCAGGCTTATAACGATAAAAGCCTGAGTTTACAGAGTGAGCTTTCGGCTGCAACTATGAGAATCGCTTGTGTTACAGATGTTACTGCTGAAATAACACAAGAAGGTCTTTTGGTAAGCTGGAATAGTCACAATGTGGCAGACTCATATATTCTTTGTCTGAATAAGGATGGTGAGTGGCTTTCTGTTGGCGAAACGGAAGACAGAAAGTATTCATTTACAGATGTTAAAAGCGGTGAAAGTTACGTTTTCTCTGTAATTCCCGTTGTTGGTGAATATCAGGGTGGCATAGATGAAACTGCAGTTTGTGAAATTGTTTATGTAGGCTCTCCTGTGGTTAAAAAAGCTACAAACTACAAAGCAACAGTAAAGGTTGAGTGGTCCGGTGTTGCCGGTGCGGAAAAATACTTGTTACAGAGAGTAAAGGTTGCTTCTGACGGTGAAAACAGTGGCTCATATGAAACAATTGCTACTCTTGATGGCGACGCACTAAGCTATAAGGATAAAGATATTTCTTCGGGAATTACATATAGATACAGAACGTTTGCTATAATTGGTGACCAACAAAGTGCTGTTTCAGAATCCTTTACCCATACATTTCTTTCGGTTCCTAAAATTTCATCATTTTCCAATGCGTATGGCGGTGTCGAGATTGGTTGGAAAAAAGTAAAGAATGCTGATAAATATGTAGTTATGCGAAAAGAAGGCTCAGGAGATTGGAAAACAATAAAAACAGTTTCTTCATCTGTTTCTGTATATATAGACAAAACAGCAAAAAGCAAGGTTGAGTATGATTATGCAGTTAAAGCAATAAAAGGTGAAAGCGAAAGTAATTACGAAGCAAAAAGCTTTACCTATTTCGGCTCACCTAAAGCTACAGTTTCCAACAATACTTCTGCAATAACAGTAAAATGGGAAAAAATTGACGGTGCAAAAAGCTACTATGTTTACAGAAAGGGTTCAGGTGACAAATCCTGGAAACAAGTTGCTGTTGTAACCAAAAATATTTACACCGATAAAAATGTTAAAAATGGTAAAACTTACAAATATACAGTAAAAGCATATAACGGCAAGATTTTCTCCGGGTATAATAAGAGTGGTTGGTCAATAAAACGCCTGACTGTTCCGAAGCTTAATAAAATTTCTAACAAGACAAGCGGCGTTTATTTAAGCTGGAGCAAGGTAACGGGAGCTTCAAGTTACATTGTTTACCGCAAAACCTCAACAACAAGCTGGGAAGAAATCGGCAAGACCAAAACTGCTTTGTCATTTACCGATAAAACTGTAAAATCAGGTAAATATTACACTTATACAGTTGTTGCTAAATCAGGAAGCTCGGAATCAACCTATGTTGCCGATGGAATTAAAACAAAGTATCTTTCAAGACCATCTCTTGTAAGTGTCAAGAGTGCGAAAAAAGGTATAACATTTACCTGGAAAGAAGTAACAGGTGCATCCGGTTACTATGTTTATAGAAAAACAGGTTCAGGTGAATGGGAACAGCTTGCTAAAGTCAGCGGTAAATCAAATGTAAGCTATGTTGATGCCACAGCTAAAAAGGGCAAGACCTATTACTATTCTGTTCGTGCTTACAGCGGGTCTCACAAGAGTGCATATAACACAAAAGGTCTTAAAATAAAAGATAAGTATTAAAAAGTAAAATTGTTCGGGTATGAAAATATCCGAACAATTTTTATTCTGTCAATTGACAGAATTTGATTTTTTATATACAATTTATCTAATTCCACTCTAGGAGAAGAATAATGAAGATAAATAAAAAAAGAGAAAGGCAAAAAGCACATATTATAAAAAATACTGCTTTTATGTTGGGGTGTGCGTTGAAATGTGCTCCCTTATCACTTTTCATAATATATTTTTCATATATTGCGGAAAATGTTTATTATGCGGTTGTAATCAATGTTATGTTTCTTGAAACTGCACTTTCGCTCATTGAGCAAAATGGTAGCTTTCAGGATTTTGCCATAAGAATGGGCATAATTGTTTTAGGAAAGCTGCTTATTGACCTGTTAGGGTACATCGATGTTTATACAGTAAGAATAAAATTCGAAATAAAGTGCGAAAGCTACATAAATTCTTTGATTTTTAAAAAAGCACAGGAAGTTGAATTGGGTTGCTATGAAAATCCTGAGTTTTTTGATAAATATAACCGAGCAACCTGGGTTGTTGATCAGGGAGGCTTTAAAAGAATAATTGAAGGTTCTGCCTGGACTATGGGTTCGGTTATAAGCCTTGTTTTTCTTGTAATTTATCTTATAAATATTGACCCGTGGCTTGTGTTGTTTATTTTGTGTCCCTTTGCAGTTATGATCTTCAGAACTGTTAAGAACAACATTGAACTTGAAAAAGAAAAGGCAATGACGCCTTTTGAAAGAGAAAAGGACTATGTAAGAAGAACAATTCTCCTTAAGGATTTTGCAAAGGAAATCAAAACAACTAATATTTTTGTTGTTCTTGAAAAACGTTTTCGTAAAGCCATAGCTAAAAATATTGAGGTTATTAAAAAATATGGTTGGAAGATTGCACTTCTTGAATGTGTATCCGACTATTTTGCAGAGATTATACCCGTTACAGGTGGTTTTGTTTACGGGTGTTACAGATTGATTGTGGCACAGGATATTCCTATTTCAGAATTTTCCGTACTTGTTTCTGCTATTACTACTTGCAGAAATAAAATTAACCATGTAGCATATTATTTTGCAATGCAGCAAAAGCATTGTCTTTGGGTGCAAAATTTGAGAGAATTTCTTGAATATGAAACCAAAATACAAGGTGGCGATATTGTTCCCGGAGATTTCCAAAGCCTCGAGTTTAAAAATGTATCATTCAGGTATACTGATGAAGCTGACTATACGTTAAAAAATATTTCATTTAAAATAGAAAAAGGGCAGACTATTGCGGTTGTGGGTCACAACGGTGCAGGTAAAACGACTCTCTCAAAGCTTCTTATGCGACTTTATGATGTTACAGACGGTGAAATTCTTTATAATGGCATAAATATCAAAGAATATGACCTTTTACAGTACAGAGAAAAATTTGCTTGTGTTTTTCAGGATTACAGGGTTTTTGCAATGACTGTTGCAGAAAATGTGTTGTCGGAAGAGGTAGACGCAGAAAATAAAAATGTTGCAGTAAAAGCTCTGAAAATGGCTGGCGTTTATGAAAAAATAAAGAAACTTCCCAACAAAGAAGATTCAATTCTTACAAAAGAATTTGATAAAGAGGGTGTGCTTCTTTCGGGTGGTGAAACCCAGAAAGTAACAATAGCTCGTCTTTTTGCAAGAGATTTTGATGTTGCGGTGCTTGATGAACCATCATCTGCACTTGACCCTGTTGCTGAAAGCAAAATGTATGATGCACTTATTGAGGGTACAAAGGGCAAAACAGTTATATATATTTCCCATCGCCTTTCTAGTGCTACAAGCTCAGATAACATTCTTGTGTTTAATAAGGGTGTTTTGACAGAACAGGGCAATCATACCGCACTTATGGAAAAAGACGGAGAATATTGTAAGATGTTTACCCTTCAGGCATCGGGCTACAAGGAGGTGTTTGAAGATGAAGAATGAAAAAGCGAAGACCAACACAATAAAAAACAATTTTTATATGCTCAAATTCATCTTTAAGCATACGCCGTTTATGGCTTTCGGGTATTTGTTTTTTGATGTGCTTTCCAATTTGCCCTGGACCCTTTCGAATGTTGTTTTATTGAAATATATAATAGATGTTGTAACCGAGGGTAAGGATTATTACAGAGTTGTAGTAGCTTTAGCACTGTTTGTGGCGTTTGTTGTAATAACCAATCTTCTTACCACCCTTTTTTACGAAATATCAATGCCAAAGCAAAAGGAAAAATTGTATTTTGCGGTGTATAAAACTATTTACGAAAAAGCCGCAAAAATGGATTACGAGGCTTATGATAATCCCCAGTTTTACAACGATCTTGTTCTTGCTATGACTTCAATGAACACCAGAGCTTATTCCGTTCTGGCAGATACTCAGGATGTTTTGACAAATGTTATAAGTGTCCTGACAATCGGTACGGTTATTGTTTCAATAGATCCTATATGCCTTGTTTTTGTTCTTGTGTGCGTTGGTATAATGACTCCTATAGGTCGCAAAATTGCAAAGGTTAATGTTGAAAGAACCGAGGCAATGACACCCTATGACAGAAAAAATCTGTATTTCAGTAGAGTTTTTTATTTACAGGATTATGCAAAGGAATTAAGACTTTCTCACGCCGGTAAAATGGTGGAAACCCGTTATAATAAAAATGTTTTTGACAGAATCAAAACAGTGACTCCATATCTTAGAAAGCAATGGCAGCTGTATTTTTGTCAGGAATCCTTGCCCATGACATTGCTCATATATTTTGGCATTTCAATGTTGATGGGCTATAAGGCTATTGTTACCAAAGAGGTTGGTATGGGTGACTTTGCTGCAACCTTTAATGGTGCGGCATCCATAAGCACAAGTGTTTTTGCATTAACAAGCCGTTTGGCTATAAATGTAAGAGAAAATGCACTTTACGTTGAAAAATTCCGTAGCTTTATGAATGCTAAGGAAAAAATGATTTCGGGTACAAAAACAACAATTTTTGAAAACCCACCCGTTATTAAATTTGAAAATGTTTCTTTCAAATATCCGGGCACAGAGAAATATGTTTTGAAAAATGTTAACCTTGAAATTTCACCCTATAAAAAAATAGCTCTTGTAGGCTATAATGGTGCAGGTAAAACAACCCTTACAAATCTGCTTTTAAGACTTTATGATGTCACAGAGGGTGCAATAACCATTGATGGTGTTAATATTAAAGAATGGGATATTAAAACATACCACAAAAACTTTGCGGCAGTTTTTCAGGATTTTTCTATTTTTGGTGCAACCTTGGGCGAAAATGTTTCTATGGATGATTCTCACGAAACAGAAAAGGTCGAAACTGCATTAACTGCAGCGGATTTCAATCGAAAACTTCCTGACGGCACAAACAGTATTTTGTTAAGAGAGTTTGACGATGACGGGGTTTCCCTTTCTGGTGGCGAAGCTCAGAAAATTGCAATTGCAAGAGCCTTTTATAAAAATTGTGCCTTTGCAATTCTTGATGAGCCAAGTGCCAATCTTGACCCTGTTGCAGAATATGCTCTTAACCAGTCTATGACAAAGGCTGCAAATGACAAAACAGTTATTTTTATTTCGCACCGCCTTTCAACAACTGTTATGGCAGATGAAATTTATATGCTTGAAAACGGCGAAATAATTGAGCATGGCTCTCACGAAGAGTTGCTGGAGCTTGACGGGAAATATGCCTATATGTTTAAATTACAAGCAGATAAATACAATTAAAACCTAAAACAACCAAGTGCCTGGAAAAAGCACTTGGTTGTTCTTTTGGTTTTATAAACTTTAATTAAATTGACCTTGCAACTGTTTCTCAGCCATTGCATCAATTT
>JAZNHK010000160.1:0-6370 GCA_045576915.1 Acutalibacteraceae bacterium | reverse complement strand
GACTTGGAATATACTTATACAATTATAAAAAGGAACAGAAATTATGTTTGTAGATAAGGCTAAAATTAAAATTATTGCAGGAAACGGCGGTAATGGTGCAGTAGCATTTCACCGCGAAAAATTTGTTAATGCAGGTGGTCCTGATGGTGGTGACGGCGGCAGAGGCGGAAACATTGTTTTCCAGGTTGATGATAACCTTTCCACCCTTTCCGACTTCCGTTATAAAAGAAAATACAAAGCCCAGAATGGCGAAAACGGACGTGGCTCACGCTGTAATGGTAAACGTGGCGAGGATTTGATAATCAAGGTTCCTCGCGGCACTGTTATCAGAGAAGAAGAAACAGGTCTTGTTATGGCTGATATGAGTGTTGAGGAAACTTTCATCGCTGCAAAGGGCGGTAATGGTGGTTGGGGTAATCCTCATTTTGCCACGCCCACAAGGCAGGTTCCTCGTTTTGCTAAAGACGGTGCCCCCGGTGAAGAATGGGATGTTACACTTGAACTTAAGTTACTGGCTGATGTTGGTTTAATCGGTTTCCCTAATGTTGGTAAATCCACCCTTATTTCCGTTGTAAGCGAAGCAAAGCCTATTGTTGCTAACTATCATTTCACCACACTCACTCCTGTACCCGGTGTTGTAAGAATGGGTCCTGAAAGCAGCTTTGTTATGGCTGATATTCCCGGTATTATTGAAGGTGCAAGTGACGGTGTTGGTCTTGGCCACGAATTTTTACGGCATATTGAAAGATGCAGACTACTTGTTCACGTTGTTGATGTTGCAGGTAGCGAGGGCAGAGACCCGATTGCTGATTTTGAAGCAATCAACGAAGAACTTGCAAAATATAATGAAGAACTGATTAAATATCCGCAGATTGTTGCAGGTAACAAAATAGACCTTGCAACAGATGAACAAAGAGAAGCTTTCAAAGAATATATATGCTCAAAGGGTCTTGCGTATTACGAGATAATTGCACCTATTGCGGAAGGTACTCAGGAGCTCATAAACAAGGTTGCTGCTGAACTTCAGAAGCTTCCCCCTGTTAAAATTTATGAAAAACAAGAAATCACAGCAAAGGATATCCTTAAAACCTCCAAACGTGATTTCACAATCCGTGTTGAGGGTGATGTATATATTGTTGAGGCTCCATGGCTCGCAAAAATCCTTATGAAAACGGATTTAAATGACTACTCTTCTCTTCAGTATTTCCAGAACGTGTTACAAACAAGCGGTATTCTTAAAGCACTTGTTGACAGAGGAATTACCGAAGGCGACACAGTAAGTATTTATGATTTGGAGTTTGACTATGTGCCCTGATGATATTTTAAGCGGTATTTGTGCTCCGATGGAAGAGCCAAAAGCAAGAATGTACAGTCCGTTAACCCTGGCTTTTGTCGGTGACGCTGTATATAGTCTGCTTGTAAGGAATATGCTTTCCTTACAAGAGAACAAACCAACGGGAAAGCTACATAAAGAATCTGTAAAATATGTTAACGCTGCGTTCCAGGCTCAGATGGTTAAAGAGCTTTTGCCGGCCCTTTCAGAAAATGAAACAGCAGTTTTCAAAAGAGGCAGAAATGCCCACTCCTCCCATTCCCCCAAAAATCAGGAAGCAGGAGATTACAGATACGCAACCGGATTAGAAACTCTTTACGGATACCTTTGGTTATGCGGTGAAGCAGAACGAATAAAAGAGATATTCGAAATGAGTACTTATAAGAACTTTATTGAAACAAACCGAAAGGAAACAGAAGTATGTCCCTTGTAAAGAAAGAACATATACGAAATTTCTCTATAATTGCCCATATTGACCACGGCAAATCCACACTTGCAGACCGTCTTCTTGAACTTACGGACACAGTTGCAAAGCGCGATATGTCCGCCCAGATTCTTGACGATATGGATTTGGAGAAAGAAAGAGGAATTACTATTAAAGCCCATGCGGTAAGACTTGACTACACCGCAAAAGACGGCAACACTTATCAATTAAACCTTATTGACACTCCCGGTCACGTTGACTTTAACTATGAGGTTTCCCGCTCTCTTGCGGCTTGTGAAGGTGCAATACTTATTATTGACGCTTCTCAGGGTATTGAAGCACAGACCCTTGGTAACACCTATCTTGCACTTGACCATAATCTTGAGCTTGTTCCCGTTATAAACAAAATAGATTTACCTTCTGCAGACCCGGACAGAGTCGCGGCAGATGTTGAAGATATCATCGGTCTTCCCTGCGATGCTGCTCCCAGAGTTTCTGCAAAAACAGGTCAGAATGTTGAGCAGGTTCTTGAACAAATAGTTGAACTTGTTCCCGCACCCGAGGGTGATGATGATGCACCCTTGAGAGCATTGATTTTTGACTCTGTTTATGATAACTACAAAGGTGTTATTGTTTATGTTCGTGTTGTTGATGGTACTATCAAAGTTGGCGACACAATGAAAATGATGGCGACGGGTGCAGAATTCAACGTTGTTGAAGTTGGCACAATGAAAGCAACCTCACTTGAACCCTGCGGTAAGCTTTGCTCAGGTGAAGTTGGTTACATTACAGGTTCAATTAAAACAGTACGAGATGCGGTTGTTGGCGATACTGTTACTCTTGCAACCAATCCGGCAATTGAAGCTCTCCCGGGCTATCGTAAGGCAACACCAATGGTTTACTGCGGTATTTACCCTGCCGATGGTGCAGACTACGAAAACCTTCACGAAGCACTTGAAAAATTGCAATTAAATGATGCATCTCTTTCATATGAACCCGAAACATCTGGTGCTTTAGGCTTCGGTTTCCGTTGCGGCTTCCTTGGACTTTTACACCTTGAAATCATTCAGGAAAGACTTGAAAGAGAATATGATTTGGACCTTGTAACAACTGTTCCCAGCGTTGTATACAAAATACATCTTACAAATGGTGATGTGGTTGAAATTGACAACCCCACCCACTACCCTGACCCTGCAGTCATAGACTATTGCGAAGAGCCTGTTGCAGATGCTCATATTTTTGCACCAAGCGAATACGTTGGTTCTGTTATGGAGCTTTGCCAGGAAAGACGCGGAACATTTAAAAATATGGACTATATTTCAGGCGACCGTGTTGAAATTAAATATGATTTACCCCTTAACGAAATCATTTATGACTTCTTTGATGCACTAAAATCAAGAACACGCGGTTACGCTTCTCTTGACTATGAAATCTCCGAATACCAGCGTTCAAACCTTGTTAAGCTTGATGTTCTTCTTAACGGCGATATTGTTGATGCTCTTTCATTTATTGTTCACTCTGACAAGGCATACGGCAGAGCAAGAAAAATCGCAGAAAAGCTTAAAGACAATATTCCGAGACAGATGTTTGAAATTCCCATTCAGATGGCTATCGGCGGTAAGGTTATTGCAAGAGAAACTGTTAAGGCTATGAGAAAAGACGTTCTTGCAAAATGCTATGGCGGTGACATTACCCGAAAGAAAAAACTTCTTGAAAAACAAAAAGAAGGTAAAAAGAGAATGCGTACCTTTGGTACTGTTGAAGTTCCTCAGGAAGCATTTATGGCTATTCTCAAGCTTGATGACGATAAATAACCCAAAGGGGTTGAATTTAATGCAAAAAAACTATTTTGATATTTATTACCATAATGAAAAAAATCACCGTTTCTGTTACAGAAGCGGTGAAATGGTATATGAAGAGGTTTTCACAGATGGTGCTCTTCTGACATCAGGTTGGAACGCTTCAGGCTACCCTCTCAATGTTCTGAAAAACTGTCCTACATACCTAAACCCGAAAAGATATGCTGAGCCTTTTTCTTTTAATATTGAGCTTGACGGTCAAAGTATTGATTTTTGTTTGGATTTTGTTGATTTCAAAACAGAAAAGACAGAAGAAAACGAAACTGCCGTTCTTACACTAAAAAGCAAAATCAAACCTGCTATTATCAAAATTCACACCTTGATTGACGGCTCACAGATGCTTTCTCGTTGGCTTGAAATTGAAAACCTTTCAGACGAACCAATAAAGCTTAGCAGACTTTCTGTTATGAGCGGTGGTCTTGAATCTCTTAATGATGACGCTTTGGACCACGCCCAAAACGTTAACGATATTTATTCCTTAGGTTATTTTGAAAACGATGCCTGGGGCAATGAAGGTCAGTTCAAATGGAGCAAATTAAAGCCTGACTGCACCTGTATTGATGGTAGATTCGGCAGAGACAGATTCCGCCATCCTCTTTTATTTATCAGGAACCACCTTACAGGTAAAATATGGTTTTCGCAGATTGGCTTTAGTGGTGGTTATCGCTATACCATTGATTATAATGCCCGACCTGATAAATGCAACACCCACCTTTCCTTTACGGCAGAAATTACAGGTCATAATCCTATTTATGTTATTGCACCCAAGGACAAGTTTGCATCCCCTATTGTGTATATGGGACTTGTTCACGGTGACATTGACGATGCAGTAAACGAAATGCACGCCCACATCAGAAAATCCGTTTTAAATCTGCCCGAAGCAGACGGCTCTGAGGCACTTATTAACTGTGGTATGGGTGCAGAGCACAGTATGAATGTAGAAGACAGCAAAGCATTTATCGACCAATTTGCACTTATGGGTGGCGAAATTTTCACCATTGACGCAGGTTGGGAATGCCCACCTGATGAACAAATGGAATGGCCACATTACAACGGAAGAAATATTCCCGATAAAGACCGCTACCCCAACGGTATCAAAGAGCTTTGCGACTATACTCACTCCAAAGGCATGAAATTCGGTTTATGGGTTGATATTGAAAATATTGGTAAATATTGCAATATCCACGAAGAACATCCTGAATGGCGTACTGTAAGTGCTTTAGGCGAACATTCACCTAAGTTCCTTGATATGTCTATTCCCGAATGTGCAGAGTGGTGTGAAAATGAGCTTGCAAGAATTATTACTGAATATGAGCTTGACCTTTTAAGAGTTGACCATAATATTGATTTTACTGAATATTTCGGTATGCGTGACACAGGCTTTGGTATTCCCGAATGTGTTTGCATAAAGCACAACGAAGCAGTTTACAAAATGTATAAAAATCTTAAAAAGCGTTTTCCCAGGGTTATTTTTGAAAACTGTGCGGGTGGCGGCGGAAGAACCGACCTTGGTATGATGAAAAACTTTAATCACACATGGGTTTCAGACTGGCAGAAAATGCCCCGTTCAATTGCCATAACCAATGGTATGACAATGGCTTTGCCACCCGAAAGAGTTGACAGACTTTTTGCAGGAATGGGTTGCCACACTATTGGTTCATTTGATGCACATTTAAGAAACACCATGCTTGGTCATATTTCTCTTAATGTTATCTCCCCTGCGGATGCCCGAATTAACGAAAAACAGATAGCATTTATAAAGCATTCAACTGACATTTATAAAGAGTTTATAAGACCATTCTTAGCAGACTCAAAAATATACCACCACACACCTGATTTGAACGAAAGTGATTATTCTGTTCTTGAAATATCTGCTCCTGATAAATCCAAAGGTGCAATTACAATTATAACTCTTTGCGGTACAAATAAAAAAACTATAATGGTAAAACCTAAAGGAATTGATGTTTCAAAAGAATATAAGGTTACTTTAGATAATGATGGCTTCAACTATGTTATTTCGGGAGAAAAACTGAAACGAAACGGTATTGCGGTTGATATTAAAGCATCACTTTCATCAGAATTGATATTATATAAAGTAATATAAACAACAATGCACCCCATACTTTTTATTGCAAAAAGTATGGGGTGCATAAAACTTTTATAAACTTGCTTCAATTATCTTTTTTAGCTCTTCCGCTCCCTCGCCCTTTTCTGATGAAAAAGGAAGAATCGTGATATCGCCAAACTCAGCTAACTCTTCTCTGAGTGCATTTTTACGCTCATTATACTGGGTTTTGTTAAGCTTATCGCTTTTAGTTGCGGCAACTATAAAAGGAAGCCCAGCCTCCTGTAAGAATTGCATCATAATGTAATCATCTTCAGAAGGTTTATGACGCATATCAACGAGCTGAACAACAAGCTTGATGTTACGTTGACTCTGGAAATAACCCTCCATCATTTCTGCCCAACGGCGTTTTTCACCTTTAGCAACCTTTGCATATCCGTAACCGGGCAAATCAACAATCCTGACATCTTCAACCTTGAAGAAGTTAATTGTAATTGTTTTACCTGGCATAGAAGAAACTCTTGCAAGATTTTTTCGGTTAAAAAGACGGTTAAGCATTGAGGATTTACCAACATTCGAACGTCCTGCGAAAACTATTTCAGGCAAATCAGATTCAGGAATCTGCTTCAAAGTACCAAATGCCGCTTCAAACTGAACTTTATTATAATTCATTTTCACACCTCTTTGCA
>JAZNHK010000159.1:0-33265 GCA_045576915.1 Acutalibacteraceae bacterium | reverse complement strand
AAATGTCAATATATTTTTAAAATTGTTGTAAAATATTTTAATATATATTTATGTCTTATCAGACACAATAAAACAATGTGTCCCAAGCAGGGATATACGGATGATGTCGCAGGTGTATTCTATAAGATGGCTCAATACAATTTATGAGTATGGGTAATTTAAAAATGTCTTCACTTTTATGATAAGCGGCAATATTCATTTTAGGCTTAAAATCTTTTAAAACCTTCTTCCCTCCGCTCAAAATTTCAAGCTCACATCCCTCAGAATCTATCTTTATAAAAGTAGGCTGAACACCCTTGCAAAGAGTGGGCAAAGAAAAGGATTTTATCATATTTTCTCCACCAATCGCAGATTGCCTCCCTGCAAGTGAAGAAAAACCAATTTCCCCGTCGCAATCCGTTACCGCAACATTAAAAGCGGTAAATGAATTAAGATTCTCACAGTTTTTCATAAGCTTCGAAAAAGTCTTTTTGTCAGGCTCTGCTGCAACAATATTTTTATATTTTCCCTTCACCAGACTTACAAATTTTTCTACTGTATCGCCCCTGTAAGCACCGATATCAATAAATGTTTCTTCCTCATTAAACTTCAGAATATTTTCAAACACTTCATTTTCCTTGGTTTCTATTTCTTTTAAAACAGAAATTTCACCTCCGAATTGAAAATTAACATAACCTTCATAGATTTTTCTGGAAAAATCATCTGCTAAAAGAGAGTGTGCAAGATTTATTTCATCTTCGTGAGCTTCCAGAAATTTTCTGTCAAAAATTTCTGTACCAATAACCGGAACGCAAGGCACAAGAACTCTATGCTTTTTTGCTATGCTGAAAATATTTTCCATTACATCTGGAACAGACGTCCCAAAGGTGATTATAACTGTAAAATTCGAATAGATTTCTTCAAAAAACTCTAAAGGTTTAACAGGAAACCCTCTGAAAAAACGTTCTCTGACAAAGCCACTGCTTGCAGTAACACCAGAAAGTGTTATTCCAAGGTCATATAAAACATCAACAACCTTATCGGCACCGTTTCCGGTACCGTACATAACTATGGGTTCATTGGTTTGTTTCAGCTTTTCCCATACGGAAAATTCATCAATTTTAAAATTTAACATTATATCACCTGATAGCATTTTATCACAAACCATACCGTTCTTCAACACAAAAAACCGCCTCCACACAAGTCGGAAGCGGTAAATATCAGGATTTACAATTTTTCTCTATGCGATGATGTTTCCGCTGATGTCGCGTAAACCTAAATACATTTCATAGAGAACCGATAACTGTTCTGCTCTGAATTTATGAAAGTCTTCACGGCAAGGTGTGCTTTCATTTTCTTCGTGGCAGGGTAACTTTTGCAAACAGTCAACGCGCCACCAATGGTATTCTATGAGAATGGCAAGTATTTTCAGTTTAAGGCTTTTCATAAAACAGCGCCTCCTTTTCTTAGAATTAAGAACTTATCAGAAAATCTATATCTTGTGGTTTTTCTTTTCTTTTCGTTCTTTAACTACATTATACATATTTACTTTGTCGAAAACTGTCCCTATGTGGCGAGGGCACAATTTTTTTACAGAAAAACTGAGCAATCTGAAATTTTATATAGAAAGATGCCGTGCTTTTATTCTTTTTCACCAATTAAGCTGTCCAAACAAGCAGAAAACCACCGCCTTTCGGCGATGGTTTTCCGCTGTGGATGTGGGGTGTGAAAGAGAAAGATATGGCTGTGGCTCCCGCCACTATATAAACTCCAGAAGGAGATTATACCAAAATTTGCTACGCAAATAGTAAAGAGTTAAAAGTGAAGAGGTTCGGGGAAGCTTCGCTTCCAAACATTATAATAAATTTCACAATGCTTTTACTTTATTGATATAACTTTTACTTTTTAACTTTTAACTGGCATCTGGTAGCTGGTGACTGGCAACTATTATATTGCCTGAGTTGTTACTGCCTCCATATTAGCCTCATCAGGCTTAGAAATTCTTATAACATATTCAAAATAAGTATCTGTTTCGCTTTTTGCGGTATCCGCTTCAATACCTGCTTTTCTTATACTATCAACTGCGTGATTCAGAGTATTCAGAAAAATTCTCATATCTTTATACGCCTTTGTCTGTGGCTTTCTGGGTGTTTTTCTTCTTTTTTGAACATCTGATATAAGGCGTTCTGTTTCTGCAACAGTCAGATGCCTTTCTATTACTATATCAAGAACCTTTTTTCTTGTTGAATTGTCCGGCAGCATCAATAGTGCTCTTGCGTGACGTTCAGATAGCCCGGTATAAGAAATTCTGTCACGTATTTCCTCGGGAAGTCTTAAAAGACGAAGCTTGTTCGAAAGCGTTGAGGGTGCTTTGCCCAGTTTATTTGCTATTTCATCCTGAGAAAGACCATATTCTGTCATAAGACGCTCAATTGCTACGGCCTCTTCAAAAAAATCGAGATTTTCCCTTTGAACATTTTCAATAATTGCAAAAAGAGCGGATTGCTGGTCAGATACATTCATCACAATGCAAGGGATTTTTGTCATCCCTACCATTCTTGCAGCCCTCAAACGACGCTCGCCTGAAATAAGCTCAAATTCGCCGTTTTCAAGAGTTCTTACATTTATTGGTTGAAGCATTCCGTTTGCTCTTATAGAACAAGCCAGACCCTCCAGCTCGTTGTAATTGAATCTCACCCTTGGTTGTTGGGGATTGGGTTTTATCAAATCGTGTGGTATAAATTCTATTTGCAAATTTGCTTTGTTTTTTGATGATTTAATCATTGAGATTCCTTTCCGTTAACTGTCATTTTTAAATTCATCCACAAAGCCTTGTCCGTCTCTCTTTGACAACACTATAACACTAAAACAACAAAAAATAAAGCATTTTCGGTCGGGGTAAATCGACTGAAAATGCTTTGTTTTGCTATATTTATAAAGGTTTTTTGGCGATTTGTGCCGAAGGTCGCGGATATTTTGGCGAAGTTTGCGAAATCTTTTTAATTTTTATGATTGCACGCTTATCTCCACCGGGTAAAACAAACTCATTTATACCATCTGTTCTGCCACCAAGCACCTTTAAGGAATTAACTGCTCCGTCAATTTCCTCTTTTGCAGTTGCCGCTTTAAGAGAGAGAAAGTAACCATCCTTTTTTACAAATGGCAAGGTATATTCTGCAAGAACACGAAGTTCTGCAACAGCACGTGCAGTTGCAAAATCGTATTTTTCACGGAATTTAGGATTTTTCCCTGCATCTTCTGCTCTTGAATGAACGATTCTGACATTATTTACGCCCATTTGTTCTGCCATATTCTCAACAGCCTTAAGCTTTTTGCCTGTTGAGTCGAGAAGAGTTACATTTACACCCGGGTATGCAGCAGCAATTACAAGACCGGGGAAACCTGCACCTGTGCCGACATCAATAACGCTCATCCCCTCTTTAAACTCAGCAGCCTTGATTACAAGCAAACAATCAAGAAAATGTTTAATTGCAATACCCTCATCATCCTTGATGGCTGTAAGGTTTATTTTATCGTTCCACTCTTTTAACAGTTCACCGTAAATATTTAATTTCTCTGCTAAATCCTGATTTATTTCAATACCATAATCAGAAGCATGTGCTTTTAATATATCTATTATTGACATAAATTAACCTCTGTATAAAGCTAAAATTTCTTCAATAGGACCTGAGAAATTCTCTGCCATAGGAGGTAATGCTTTTTCAGTTTTAAGGAACTCTGTGAAAAGAAGACCTTTTTTATCATTACCCATCTGATATTTTGCAATTGTTTGTGTGAGAGCCTGTTTCTTATCAACATTTGCAAGATATACACAATCAAGAAATTCAATTTCAACTACATCTGTGGGTGCAACGCCATCAAGAAGAATTGTAACAGTTTTGCCTTTTTCAGTTTTAAGAGCACGTTTTCTGCCGTTAATCTTAACTGTAATTTCACCGCTAACAATATCCTTAAAGAAGAGTTTATAATTTCTCTTTTCAGGCACAACGCTGATATCGCCCTCACCTGCCCCGATTGTAAAGGAAACAGAAGAGCCGTTTTCCTTAACAGTAAAGGGAGTTTTGCAGAAAGCACCATTCTGATATGAAAGTGTTTCACCATCGTCCTCATAAAGTTTGAATGTATTGTTACCTCTGTAAATGAGAAGCTCCATATCAACAGGGTTTGCACAATCGTTATCTCTGTCGTTTGCACTCATAGGAATAATTGCACCTGCTTTTGCAAGAACAGGAATATTTTCAATATCACGATACATTCTGACAAAACGTTTACCGCAATAAATTCTGCCTGTGAAAATATCTGTATATCTACCCTCGGGAATCCACACATTAACACTTGCCATATTGTTATCGGTTGAGGTGTGTTCTGTAATGGGAGCAACAATAAGCTCTGTTCCGAAGAAGAACTGATTTTTACATTCGTAAGCACTCTTTCTTTCGGGATATGCATAATACATAGGCTCACAAATTGCTCTGCATTCAGTATGTGTGCGGTAGTTCATTGTGTAAATATAAGGAAGAAGCTTATGACGAAGGCGAAGATAGTCTTTTGCTGTTTTTTCAACAGGACCGCTGTAATTCCAAGGCTCTTTACCTGCAAATTCGTTGTTTGTTGAGTGGAGTCTCATAACAGGACTGAACACACCAAGCTGAACCCAACGGATATAAAGCTCATCATCCTTTTTACCCATACAGTGACCGCCGATATCATGGCTCCACCAGGGATAACCGATATTTGATGCAGTTGCAGTAAAGCCGGGCTGGAAATCAAGAGCTGACCAGGTCTGTGTTGTATCACCGCTGAAGCCCAAGGGATAACGCTGAGAACCTGCACCTGCAAAACGGGAAAGAATAAGGGGTCTGTTGTTGTTCTTTGCATTATCATAGAAGTGGTAGTGATTCAATGCCCAAAGCGGGTCAAGACCGGGAACAGCGGTCTTTGTACCTTGCTGCCAGTCAATCCACCAGAAGTCAATACCCATTTTTTCATAGGGGTGATGAAGCACTTTGAAATAATGCTCTGTGAATTTTTTATCTGTAATATCAAATTTAACAGGCTGTTTTTTAGATGAGTCCTGACCCATAGCCTGACACATTTCTTCATATTGGTCCTCAAACCAACGAACACCCTGAGAGGGATGAAGATTGAAGGTTACTTTATAGCCATCATCTTTAAGCTTTTTAAGGAAACCTGCAGGGTCGGGAAAAAGGTCTGTGTTGAAGCTATAACCAGTCCAACCTGCTGACCATACATCGTAAACATATTCCATAAGATTCTGATGAAGAAATACCTTGTGGCTGTCTTTACCGAATTTTTCCTTAATATCAACCCAATGCCAATCCATATCAACCGTTGCAACTGTTACGGGAATTTCTTCCTCTTTGAAGCGGTCCATAAGGTTGAGGTATTCTTCCTGCGTATATGCTTTATAACGGCTCCACCAGTTAGAAAGTGCATAACGAGGAATAAGCGGAACTTTACCTGTTAATTTATAAAGGTCAGTTGTTGCACCAACATAATCGTTGCCGTATGCGAAATAATATTCATCTGTGCCCTTATGCTTTCTGGGTAAAATTGCCCCATCCTCTTTAAGAACAAGTGTATCGCTGTCATCAAGGATTGCAACACCATTTTTAGAGCAAACACCATCACCAAGGATAATAACACCTGCGGTAATATCAAGTGTACGGCAAGTACCTTTAAGGTTTCCTGCTTTATAGTTTGTAACAACTCTTCCGTCACGCAATTTAATGCGAACCATCTTTTTTGTTTTAAGATTATAAAGGAAATTTGCCTTGGTAGTTTTAATTTCAATAGTTCCGCTTGATTCGTTAACCTTGAATTCAGGCTTTTCGAAATCTCTGAACCATACACTCTGTGTGGGTTCATCGCAGAATTTTCCGCGGCTTTGTGTTTCAACACGTAAAAGGCAAGGGGTAAGCACTGTAAGTCTTACATTGCCGCGAACCAATGTGTGACTATCATGTGCCACAGGTGAGCAGTCAATTTTAAATCTGTCAAAAAACTGTTCCATAATGTACTCCTTTAAAATTTTTTAAAGTTCATATTTCTCTAATTATACTATACAACGAACAGTTTTTAAAGTCAATAAATCCGTCAATATTAACAAGGTTTTTCACCTTTAATTTACATTGACAAACTGACGGTGTAATGATAAAATTATATTTTGTGAAAGGGTGGTATTTATGGTTTTTCAAAAGAAAATCGGCTTTGACAACGATATGTATATCGAAAAGCAGTCCGAACAGATTATGAAGCGTATCGATGAATTCGGCGGTAAGCTCTATCTTGAATTCGGTGGCAAGCTTTTTGATGATTTTCACGCATCACGTGTTTTGCCCGGCTTCAAGCCAGATAGTAAGCTCCAGATGCTCTTAAACCTTAAAGACCATGCGGAAATTGTTATAGTTATCTCTGCAGGAGATATTGAAAGCAACAAAATCCGCGGTGACTACGGAATAACCTACGATAGTGACGTTTTGCGTCTTATGGACGCTTTTGCAAGTGCAGGGCTTTTCGTAGGAAGCGTTGTTATCAACCAATTTAATGGCCAACCTGCCGCAATCAAGTTTAAAGAAAAGCTTGAAACTCTCGGTATCAAAGCATTTGTTCATTACACAATTGATGGCTACCCCTATAATGTTAAGAAAATTGTAAGTGACGAGGGCTTTGGTAAAAACGATTATATTGAAACCACCCGTCCCCTTGTTGTTATAACTGCTCCCGGTCCAGGTAGCGGAAAAATGTCTGCTTGTCTTTCACAGCTCTATCACGAAAATGCTCGTGGCAACAAAGCCGGTTATGCTAAATTTGAAACATTCCCTATATGGAATTTACCTCTCAAACACCCTGTTAACCTTGCTTACGAAGCTGCAACAGCAGACCTCAACGATGTTAATATGATTGACCCTTATCACCTTGAAGCATACGGCAAAACCACTGTTAACTACAATCGTGATGTTGAAGTTTTCCCCGTTCTTAACGCAATTTTTGAAAAAATTGAAGGCGTAAGCCCCTATAAATCACCCACAGATATGGGTGTAAATATGGTAGGCTACTGCATTTCGGATGACTTAGTTTGCAGAAAAGCTTCTTACGAAGAAATTGTGAGAAGATATTTTGCCGCTCTTTGTGATAAGAAAACAGGTCATAAGAACGATGATGCAATCGCCAAGCTTGAAAGCCTTATGAATCAGGCTGGTATTTCTGTCGAAACAGAACGCCCAACAGTTAAAGCAGCACTTCTAAAAAGTGAAACAACCGGTAACAGACCTGCAGTTGCAATTGAACTTCCTGACGGAACAATTGTCACAGGTAAAACAAGTGATCTTCTGGGCTCCGCTTCTGCAGCTCTGCTCAATGCTTTAAAGGTTGTTGCAGGTATTGATGATAGTGCCCTTCTGATTGAACGTAAAATTATCGAGCCTATCCAAGACCTTAAAACAAGCATTCTCGGCAACCACAATCCCAGACTTCATACTGATGAGGTGCTCATCGCTCTTACAATGAGTGCGGTTGAAAGTGCAGATGCTAAAAAAGCTTTTGACGCTCTCAAATCCCTCAAGGGTAGTGAAGCTCACGCAACTGTTATACTTTCTCAGGTTGACAGAGATACATTCCGAAAGCTCGGAATCAACCTTACCTGTGAGCCACATTACGAAAGCAAAAAATTATATCATAAATAAAACACAAGCACCGCGGAGTCTTTTCGCGGTGTTTTTAGTAAAGAAGTGATTATATGGAATTTGAAAATTTACTTAATAATAAATATATTCTGCTTGACGGTGGTTTTGGCACAGAGCTTATTAAAAAAGGTCTTTTGCCCCATGAAGATACTGTTAATGCGGTTTTTGACCACCGTGAATGGGTAAAAGAAATACATAAAGCCTATATTGATGCAGGAAGCAACATTATTATGGCAGATTCCTTTGGTGCGAATGCTTTTAAATTGGAAAATTCAGAGCATAGCGTTGAAGACTGTATAAATAAAGCAATTTCTCTTGCAAAAGAGGCCGCAAAAGGCACAGAAACTCTGGTTGGTCTTGACGTAAGCACAACAGGCAAACTCCTTGCTCCTGCAGGTGACTTAACCTTTGAAAGTGCTTATGAATGCTATAAAGAGGTTTGCATTTGTGGTGAAAAAGCAGGTGCAGACCTTATCTGCCTTGAAACATTCACAGATTTAAGGGAAGCAAGAATTGCTCTTTTAGCCGCTAAAGAAAACACAAATTTACCCGTTACAGTAACTCTTTCCTTTGATGAAAACGGACTTACTATGAACGGAAGCACTCCTGCTGCAGTTGCAATAACCTTAATCTCTGCAGGTGCTGATGCAGTTGGTCTTAACTGTTCTTTGGGTCCGGATAAATTATCCGGCGTTGTTGAAGAATTTTTAAAATATTCCTCTGTGCCGATAATTGTTAAACCTAATGCAGGTCTACCCGATTTGAAAACCGGTAAATATTCAATGGAAGCGACCGAGTTTGCCACACTTATGGCAAAATTCTATGAAAAAGGTGCACTTATTCTCGGAGGTTGCTGTGGAACAAGCCCCGAATATATCGCACATCTGAAAAAAGAGCTGGATAAAACTGAAATAAAAGAAACTGTTAGTATAGAAAAAGGTGTAATATGCGGTTCAACAACCGCCGTCACACTCAATGAACCCAGAGTTATCGGCGAAAGAATCAATCCTACAGGCAAAAAGGAATTCAAAGAAGCCCTTGAAAAAAATGACCTTGATTATATTTTGAACGAGGGTCTTTCTCAAATGGATGCGGGAGCAGATATTCTTGATGTTAACGTGGGGCATAGTGAAATTGATGAAGAAGAAATGATGCAAAAGGTTGTTACCTCTTTGCAGGGTTCAATCGGTGCTCCCTTGCAATTGGATTCAACCTCTTCCGCTGTACTCGAAAAAGCATTAAGACTTTATACAGGTAAAGCCATAATAAACTCTGTCAATGGTGAAGAAAAATCACTTTCTTCCGTTCTTCCCCTTGCAAAAAAATACGGTGCGGCAATTGTTGGACTTACCCTTGATGAAAATGGTATTCCCGAAACTGTAGAAAAGAGAGTTGAAATTGCAGAGAGAATTATAAATCGTGCCATTGAAGCGGGTATTCCAAAGGAAGATATTATAATTGACTGCCTTACAATGACAGTAAGTGCGAAACAATCTGCGGCTCAGGTTACTTTGGATGCGATGAAGCAGGTAAAAGAAAAGTTCGGAGTTAAAACAACCCTGGGCGTTTCTAATGTTTCCTTTGGTTTACCTCAAAGAGAAGTTGTAAATACCGCATTTGTTACTTTAGCTCTTGAAAATGGCCTTGATTTGCCAATTATGAACCCGAATTCCGCTTCAATGATTGGTGCAGTCAGAGCATATAAGGTTTTGAAATCCATTGATACAGATTCTGCCCGATATATTTCTGCTTTTGCAGGAGAAACAGTGGCAATTCAGGAGAAAAAAGAGCTGACAATAGGCGAGTGTATTGAAAAAGGTCTTAAAAATCAGGGAGCGGAATTAACTGAAAAAGCATTGAAAGAAACTGATGCACAAGACCTTATAAATAACGTTTTAATCCCTGCCCTTGATAATGTTGGTGCAGGATTTGAAAGCGGAAAATTCTTTTTACCACAGCTTATGAGGGCAGCAGATGCTGCAGGTGCTTGTTTTGAGGTTATAAAAGAAACAATGAAAAAGAACAACACCCGTACAGAAAGCAAAGGCAAAATAATCCTTGCAACTGTTAAGGGTGATGTTCACGATATTGGTAAAAACATTGTAAGAACAGTTCTTGAAAATTACGGATATGAGGTAATTGACTTAGGCAGAGATGTTGACCCGGAAGAGGTTGTTAAAGCTCAAAAAGAACATAGTGTTAAACTGGTTGGTCTTTCCGCCCTTATGACAACAACACTTCCCGCAATGGAAGAAACTGTAAATGCCTTAAAGGAAGCACAGGCTGATTGTAAAATAATGGTGGGTGGTGCAGTTCTTACACCTGAATATACCCAAAAAATCGGTGCTGATTTTTATGCCAAGGATGCAAAAATGAGTGCTGATATTGCTAAAAAAGTATTATAATTAGAAAAAATCAATACACAAGAGAATATGTACAATATCTGCATATTTTCTTGTGTATTATGTTATATATACAAAACTCTAATTAACTGATATACTTGTATCATTATACGAAAAGGTTGTGATGTATTGGAAAATAAAATCAAAAACCCATTAGAACAAAATCACATTAAAACGAAAGAAATGGTATTCTACCTTGCCGCTATCTTCTTTTATACAATGATGACCGGTATGGTAGGCTCTTACCGTCAGGCATATCTTGTTAACGTTTTAAGAATGGCTGATGACCAGGTTTCTTTCTACAATGGTTTTTTAAGCATTGCAGGATTTTTAATGAGTTTTGTTTATGCTCTTATTATCGATAACCGAAAAATCGGTAAGCGTGGCAAATTCATTCCTATAGTAAATGCCGTTGCAATTCCTATGGGTATTGTAACCTTGCTTCTCTTCTATACTCCCGATGGACTTACAGGTACTCTTCTTATGATTTACCTTATAACAATCGGTATGCTTCATGGTGCTTGCTGCAGCTTTGGTAATGCAATAAATCTTGTTTCCTATGTTACAACACCTAACAACAAGGAACGTGATAAGGTTATTTCATTCCGCAGTATTTCAAGTGCGGTAGGTAACTCTGCTCCTTTAGTTGTTGTTCTTGTCATTGATGAAATTATTAAAGCTGTTTCACCTGATAACCCCAACAGAGAATATCTCGAATATATAATCGGTGCATCCCTTATCAGCGTTGTTGGTACGATAATCACGCTTATTGGTATGCGTTTCATGAAAGAACGTATAACCTATAGCGAAGAAAAGAAAAATCCCTTTGTTGGTATTGCAGATGTGCTTAAAAACAAATATGCCTGGGTTATTATAATAAGCGAAACGCTTAAAAGCTTCCGCGGAATTGCAAACTATATGGGTGTTTTTCTTGCTGCCTCACTTTTAGGTACCGGCAAATTCTTACTTTTTGGTCTTCCCACCGGTATTGGTACTGCTGTTGGTATGCTTATTATCAACGCACTTCTCAAAAAATTCAATGCAAAACAACTGTATATTGCATCCGGTATTTATTCCGTTATTGCAAACACAATAGCTTTCATAATCGGTTATACCTATTTTAATTCGCCCTCAAGTATTTTGCAGATAGCCTTTATTGCTTGTCTGTTCCTTATTGGTCTTCAGTTTGGTGCATCAAACCTTCTTCCCTCAATGTTCCAGGCAGACGTTCTTGAAGTTATTGAGCTTAAAACAAGTAAACGACTTGATGCAACCTTACCATTTGTTATCGGTATCGGCACAATGATAAGCGGTACTGTTGCAACAGCACTTTCACCTCAGATTCTTTACGGCGAAGGTTCTATTATCCAGTACATTCAGCCTACCGACCTTAATCCAGAACCGGAACAGACCCTCAACACAAAGATTCTGATGCTGTTCTTCTACACCATCTTCCATGGTCTTATGATGTTCCTCGCAGGTGTTCCTTTCTTCTTCTATAAGCTCACCGGCAAAACAAAAGAAGATATACACAATCAGGTTATCGCAAAACGCGAAGCTATGGAAAATTAACCCAAAAATGTCCCATTCCTTGCGGAAAGGGACATTTTTTATTTTGCATTGTAGTAAATTGTACTTCCTGCTTCAACGGAACGTGTAAGCCACGTGTTACCGCCGATAACGCAGTTATCACCAATTTTTGTGTTGCCACCCAAAATGGTAGCATTAGCGTATATAACAACATTATTGCCAATATCAGGATGACGCTTGATATTTTTAACGGGAGCTCCGTTTTCATCGAGTTCAAAGCTTTTCGCACCTAATGTAACACCCTGATAGATTTTTACGTGGTTTCCTATTGTAGTGGTTTCGCCAATAACAATACCTGTACCGTGGTCAATAAAGAAATATTCTCCAACAGTTGCACCTGCGTGAATATCTATACCTGTTTTTTCGTGGGCAAATTCTGTCATAACTCGTGGAATAAGCGGAACTTTAAGCATATAAAGCTCATGAGCAAGACGGAAAATTGATATTGCATAAAATCCGGGATAGCAAATAAGCACTTCTTCGTGGCATTTTGCCGCAGGGTCACCTTCATATATAGCTTCAATATCCTTAATAAGCAATTGCTTTATTTTCGGGAGTCTTTCAATAAAGGCGTTGCAAAGCTCTTCAGGTGTTTTTTCCATAGGTGTTCCGTTGAAAGCATAAGCACCTTTTATTTGTTCTACAAGACGATTATAAATGTTCAAAAGAAGCTCCGTTTGAGAAAGAACATTTTCACTTCCCTCGCTATGCTTGAAATAATTCGGGAAAAGCAAGGACTGTAAATCCTTTATTACCTTTACAATTTCTTGTCTGTTGGGAATCAAAGCCTTGTCAGCATCTTTTTTTAAAAAACATTCACCATTTATACTCTCAAGACTTTTAACTGTACCTGTTATCAATTCCACTGATTCCAAGAATCTTTCCATATCTTTTTACCTCATTCAGAAAAAAGTTTTGTTGATAGATATCTTTCTCCCGTATCTGTCAACACAACAACAATGTTTTTACCCTTGTTTTCAGGTCGCTTTGAAACCTCTATTGCACCGCAAAGTGCCGCACCGGAGGAAATACCTACTGCAATACCCTCTTTTTGTGCCATTTTACGTGCATAAACAAATGCGTCATCATCGGATACATCAATTATTTCATCATAAATTTCTCTATCAAGAGTTTCCGGTATAAAGTTTGCACCTAGCCCCTGAATAGCGTGAGCACCTGCTGTACCATCAGTAAGCAAGGGAGAGCCAAGAGGCTCTACACCCACAACTTTAATTTCTGCATTTTGCTCCTTCAGATATTTACCTGTGCCTGAAAGCGTTCCGCCTGTACCGATTCCTGCAACGAGAATATCAACTTTTCCGTCTGTATCCTGCCAGATTTCCGGACCTGTTGTTTTGTAGTGGGCATTGGGATTTTGTGGGTTTTTGAACTGAGAGGGAATGAAAGAATTTTTATATTCCTTTGAAAGCCTTATCGCCTCATCAATACTTCCTTGCATACCATTTTTTCCAGCCGTAAGAACAACCTCTGCACCATACGCTTTTATGAGCTTTATTCGTTCGTCGCTCATAGTATCGGGCATAACTATTATAACTTTGTAGCCTTTTGAAACACCGATTGCTGCAAGCCCAATTCCTGTATTACCGCTGGTTGGTTCGATAATCACACTATCTTCCTTGAGAATACCATCTTCTTCAGCTTTTAAAAGCATATAAAGTGCAGGTCTGTCCTTTGCACTGCCTGTTGGATTGAAGCATTCAAGCTTTGCAAAAATTTTTGCATCTGCTTTTTCTTCTTTTATTATATTAGAAAGCTCCATTAAAGGTGTTTTTCCGACTAATTCGTCTATATTTTTATAAATATTCATTATATCTACATCCTTTTTACTACTTCATAATACCATAAAGAAAAATTCTTTACAAGTATAGCAGAAGCTATTATTCCTTGTAAATTTTCTCAAAAAAATCTTCGCTGTTTTTTCCATAGGGTCTGTTAAAACGTGCCAATTCCTCCAAGCTACTACCCACAGAGAGTCTGTTAACTTCTTCACGGCAAGTTAATGTTATATCAAACCCGTATTCCTTCACAAGATTTTTCAGAATATCATTTTTTATTCCATAGGGATATGCAATAATATTGGTTTTTTCTTTAGTGACCCTTTCGAAATTCTTGTTGAATTTTTCAATATCTGCTCTTATTAGTTTTTCGTATTCCTCACGGCTTTCCCCATAAATTTTACCCATCCCTCTGCGGTTACTTAAAGAATGCAAATTGTATGAATGGCTTCCTAATTCAACCAGTTTGTTTTCTGAAAGGTTTTTAATATCCTCTTCATTAAGATAAGCGTACCTGTCATCAGTATCGCCATTTTTAGTATATAATTCTACAAGAGCTCCTACAATATTTACATTTGCAGGGAAATTAAATTCCTCTAAAAGAGGTAAAACCTTTGTTATAAAACTTTTTTCTCCATCATCAAAGGTTATAATTATAGGATTTTTGGGTAATTTTTCTCCTTTTTCAGTAAAACTCTTTAAATCTTCAAAGGATATAGGCGTTATGTTATGTTCTTTCATATATTGAAAATCATTCTCTAAAACTGAAAGTGGTATAACATAATCTCCCCAGATAGACTTATTTTCACTAACTTGATGGTACATTATTATGGGCACAATCACCCGATTTTGAGAAAAGACTGCAACATAAGGAGAAAAGGTGTTCAACACCGCTACCAAAAGCATTATCAGACAAATAAAAAAGGATAATATCGCAACCTGTCTGAATGTAAAAATTTTAAACATATAACCACCCCGAACCCATTTTATATACTTTTTTAAAATATATGAAAAATTTTTCTATTTTTTGCAAACAAATGTTTGCTTTTTTCAAATATATGTGTTATTATATATCCATAAAACAGAAAATTTGTTCGGAAAGGTGATTTTATGGAGCCTATTAACGAAACTCAAAAAAGAATATATGAATTTTTGGTAGAACGTTCACAGGACGGCGTTCCACCCTCAGTCAGAGAAATCGGTGCGGCTGTTGGTCTTAAATCAACATCCTCTGTTCAGGCTAACCTTGATGCTCTGGAAAAGGCAGGTTACATTATGCGTGACCCGCTTCTCAAAAGGTCAATAAGAATTCTTGGCCAGGCAGAAAATGTTACACATGTTCCTCTTCTGGGTACTGTTACTGCAGGTATGCCCATTCTTGCAGTTGAACAGATTGAGGGTTACATCCCCTACACCGGCAGAGTTTCCCGCGATAAACCTCTGTTTGCTTTAAAAGTCCGCGGTGAAAGTATGCTTTGGGCAGGTATTCTCAACGGCGATATTGTTATTGCAGAAAAAACCCCTTATGCTTCCAATGGTGAAATTGTTGTTGCAATGATTGAGGATGAAGCAACTGTTAAACGCTTCTACAAGGAAAACGGTCATTTCCGTTTGCAACCTGAGAACGACGAATTCGAACCCATTATCACAAATGAGGTTGTGATTCTCGGTAAGGTTGTTGCTTTGATGAGATACTATTAAGAAAAGAAAAATTCCCCCATACAATTCACAATGAATTGTATGGGGGAAAATCTTTTAATTATTCAGCATCTTGAGCTTGCTTGATAACTTCATCAGGAACCGCTTCACCATGTTTAACAAACATAATAAGGAAAATTGCGATTGCGAACATAATGGGGCTGTAATAGAACAAGGACATATATGTTCCTGCAAACATTCTTATAAAACCATAGATAATGGGAGATGCAATCTGGGCGGAGAAGGTTGCAGTGTAGTAGTAGCCTGTGAAAGTACCAACCTTTTCAACACCACCAATTTCAAGAACAAGAGGAAGAGTGTTAACAGTGATAAACATATTTGCTGCACCTGCGAGAACAAGAACAGGATAAATTAGAATCTGAAGAATCTTTGTAACGCTGTCAACAGTTTCGGTTACAACTGTTAAAGCATTTGCAAAATCAGTTTCTCCATTAACAAGAACTTCTTCAGCAACCTTTATAACTGCATCATAAATTTCTTCACCTGCATTCGCAACAAGGTATTTATCAAATTCTGCATAATGACCTGCAACATCTGTACCCTCTGTTATATATGAAACATAACCTGCCATATTAAGAACTTCATCATCAGCAAGTTCTCTGCCTTCTGCTTCTGCCTGGTCACTTACTTTTGCGTTATACGAATTAATATTATCATCAATTGCGATATAAGTATTATTTACTTTAACATAGTTGTTGATTGTAAGGTTTTTGCTTCCGAGCATACCAACAAATACACCGAAGAAAACAACGAATGCTGCAAGGAATACTGCAAGACCTGCCATAATTGTTTTCTTTCTGCCCACTTTTTTACCCATTTTACCTGCAGGAAGAGCAGCTGCACCTGAGCAAACGGCAAAAATGAGCATAACAATTGTTGCTTTTGAGGTAATCATATGAAGGATTTCCTGAGCAAACAATGAGAAGAATGTTGTGATAGCATTTGCTGCACAGAAAAGGAAGAACAGTGTTCCGAGCATAAATATAAGGCTCTTTCGCTCTGCCTTTGAAAGTTTAATTGCTTTAAGAGCTGCTTTCTGTGCTTTTGCTTCTGCTTTAGCAGCAGCCTTTTTTGCCTTTGCGTCAGCATACTGGTTCAATTCGCCTTTAAGCTTAATGCTTGTATCTTCTTCTTTAACAAAGAAAAGAAGAACGAGCATACCAACAATCATAACAACAGAGCCAACAGCGAAAACATATGGGAAAGAAAGTGTTTCATCTGCTGTGATTTCTGCTTTGCTATGACCTGTGAAAATTGTGCAGAGAAGAATACCAAGAGTACCTGCAACCATACCGATAGCTGAACCGATACCACCCATAAGGTTGATAACTGCATTACCCTCTGAACGAAGCTCGGGAGGTGTAAGGTCAGGCATAAGAGCAACTACCGGAGCTCTCCACAATGACATTGAGAAAACAAAAAGAATAACTACAAACATTGTAAGAGGAAGCTGCATAGCACCGGTTGTGTTAAGTGCTACTATAGGAATAAGTGTGAAAAGAAGTGCCGAAATAGGTGCACAAGTCACGATAAATGGACGACGTTTACCTAATTTTGAATGGCAGTTATCTGAAAGCTTACCAAATGTGGGCTGAAAAATAACACCGAAAATATTATCGAACGTCATAATGATACCGGTAAATAAAGGTACGAGTGTAAATCCGCCACCAAGGGAAACTGCATTACCCTGAGCCTCTGAGAACTCACCAATCCACGGAACTGCATCCGCAATAGCATTACTCAATCTGGTGATGAAATCGCTTTCTGAAAGAATTTTATTAAGAATTTTGGTTATGTATGGGTCATAAACTGCCCATGCAATAGATGTTGCAAGAAATCCAAAACCTGTAAGAATTGTCTTCTTATAATTAAGTTTCATCTGTTTTTCTGCCAACTTTGTCTCCTCCTTTATGATTTCTGTGAAATCATTTTTATACAAGTTTAATTTTAGCATAGATTTATGAAAAATCCAACAAAATAAAGCGCCTGTATTATTTTTTGGAACATTCCATAAATAACACAGGCGTATTTTGTTTATTATTTTACTGCTGCTTACTGCGGTAGCTTTCTGCTTCCCAGTTAACGATAAAATCTGTTAAATCCTGACTCTGATGTCTTGCTCCGCCAAAATTCTCGGCATAAACTGCAATTTTCATAGCATCATTAAAAAGTGCTGCTGCAGTTTCACTGCCTTTGGGGGAATAATCAATTGCATAAAGGCCACAATCTTTTACAAAGAAAATTTTGGGAAGGAAGCCGTTTTTATTTTTGTATTCTTCAACCGAAGTTTTTATATCTTCCTTATTTTCTATATATATAGGATAGGGCTTGCAGTAAACAATCTGGTCGGGGTTGAAAGGCTCATAAATTTTATTAAAGCTTTCATTATTTTTAGCATATTCCAAAGAAACTGCAGAAGGTTCATAGGTAATAACACTCTCTTCACCAAACACATCACAGAATTCATTGAAAATTTCCTGAGCTTTATCGCCATCAAACTCACCAACGGACAAATCTGCTTCCTTTTCTGCAACACTACGGATTTTTGCCATTATTGAATAAAGCTTTTCCCCTAAACCATCAACTGTATTATCTGCAATAAAAATGCCGTGATTTGCAAGAAGAAGAAAGTCTGCATCTCTGCCAAAAGTGTCTTTATATTCCTTTAATGCATCACAACATTTTTTTGCAAGAGTATAACCGGGCTTACAAGGTTCAATCCATAAAACACTGTCACCAAAAAGTTCTTTTGCAGCTTTTTCACCATCAAGAGAGCAAGTAATTCCGTTAACAAGTGCAGGATGCAAATGTAAAACAAAAGTATGAGGAAAAAGTGAATGAAGAGTTGTTTCAACGCTTGGTCTTTTATTTTCTTGATCAGGAAGCTTTGCCGCCATTAAATCAGCAAGTGAAAGTGCTTCCCTTTCCTTATCGTTATCAGGATAAGTTTTTGTGAAAATCTCTGCGATTTTACTGCGACTCATTTTAACAAAGCCCTCTGCAGTGATATCTGCAAGACGGGTACCTGAGCCTTTGATATACATGACATCGCCGTCTTTTGCAGATGTGTTTCCGCCACCTGCAAGAACAAGTTCTTCATTACTTCCGTAAAGGTTGGAAAAACCAACAAGTTCATCAATAATCATTTTTTAACCTCTTTTAAATATGGTCGGGGTATCTCTCAACCCAAATTTTACCGTCTTCTACATGCATTTTTGCAATACGTGCATTTCTTCTGTCACCATTAAGACCATCCGCTTGAGTATTTCTTGCGTGGTAAACTATGTAATACTGTCCGTCTTCTTTAATAACGCTGTTGTGACCTGTGCCCTCTTCCCATTCGTTACTGCGAAGAAGTGGTGCATAAGTATTGTCATCGGGCATTTTTTGAAATTTAACTTTTGTTAAATCCTGTTCGGTTGTTTTTGCCGCCGCATAACCTACGAAATATGTTTCATCCTCATAGCGACCGCCACTATACATAAGGTATTGCCAATCACCCTCCTGAAACCAGTAAGCACCTTCGATTGTGTGCCAATGCTGACCCTCTTTATAGCGGTTTCGACTGAAAATTTCTTCATCAATGGATGCCATAACAACGGGAATTGCATCACCAACAGGTGTATAAGGGTCTGCCATTTTCTGAACAACAATATGTGTTCCTATTCTTTCTCCCTCAAATGTATTTGGAGAATAGAAAAGAAAGAGACCTTCTTCAGTTTTCACAATATGAGAATCTATTGAAAAGGGTTTTAATATAGGCTTTGCCTCAGAAAAAGGACCTAAAGGATTTTCGCTTTCGATTACGTGCATTGCCTGATGATGACCACCTTGGTCAGGCTCAACATCATAATATTCAAAGGAAAAATAAATATAGAATTTACCCTCGTAAAAAATCGCAGAAGGTGCCCAGAAACATTCTTTTCCGGGAATGGTAAAAATTCTACCCTCAAACTTCCAATCACCTAAAAGAGTATCACAGAAATGAGCATAAAGTCCGTCATCGCCTGTAGTGTAAATATAATATTTCCCATTATGCTTGAGAATATATGGGTCTGCCTGACCAACATAGTTCTCTTTATCTATTTTCAAAAGCTGCATATTATCTCCTCTTTCCTTTTGGAGTATTTCTTCCGTTACCTCTTCGGCTCTGGTTTCTGTTATTTCTTGAAGAATTCTGTTTTTTCGCCTGTTCAACTCTGTCTTTATAAGATGGTTTTATGAGACATTTTTTATCATAGCCTATAAGGTCTTCTCTGTGGCATTTTTTAAGAGCCATTCTTACCAGGTCTGCATTTTTGGGGTCTGCACACTGTAAAAGAGCCCTCTGCATACGTTTTTCTTCTGCGGATTTAGGAACATAAACCTCTTTCATTGTAAAGGGGTCAATTCCCGTATAGAACATAACAGTTGATGCTGTACCCGGTGTCGGATAGAAATCCTGAACCTGCTCGGGATTGTAGTTCCATCGCTTTATAAACTCAGCCAGTTTCACCGCATCGGATAAAGTGCTACCCGGATGACTTGACATAAGATAGGGAACTAGATATTGCTCCATACCAAAGCTTTTTGTCAATTCGAAATATCTGTCCTTGAACTTTTCATATATTTTAAAATCGGGTTTGCCCATCAAACGTAAAACATTGCCTGAACAATGTTCAGGTGCAACCTTAAGCTGACCGCTTACATGGTCTTTAACCAGTTTTTTGAAAAAAGCATTACCTGACAGCGTTTTATCGGCATTAAGATAATCGTATCTGATACCTGAACGTATGAAAACCTTTTTTATCTTTGGTAATCTTTCAATTTCGGATAAGAGCTCAATATATTCACTATGGTCTGCTTTTAAATTTTTGCAAGGTTCGGGAGCAAGACATTTTTTGTTGGGGCAAACACCGTTTTTAAGTTGCTGTTCACAAGCGGGATAACGGAAGTTTGCGGTAGGTCCGCCAACATCATTTATATATCCCTTAAAGCCTTTAAGTTCAGTTAAAAGCTTTGCTTCCTTAACAACACTTTCAATACTTCTTGAACGAACGCTTCTTCCTTGATGGAAAGCAAGTGCACAAAAATTACATCCGCCAAAGCAACCGCGGTTATGTGTGAGAGAAAACTGCACCTCTGTTATAGCAGGAACCCCACCCTGCTTTTCATAAGATGGATGATAATCCCTCATAAAAGGTAAATCATAAACCGCATCAAGTTCTTCTCTTTCAAGAGGTGACATTGGTGGGTTTTGCACAAGCATTTTATCGCCATAATACTCAACAAGAGCTTTACCGTAAGCGCTGTCCTGATTTTTATATTGAACAGAAAAGGCCTTTGCATAATATTCTTTATCTGTTTTTAATTTTTCAAAATCCCATTTACCGGCTGATTCAAAATGAATTTTATCATCACGATTGCCCAGCCACACAGTACCTCTTACATCACGGATTTTTGAAACCGGTACGCCTTTATCAAGAAGAACAGCAATTTTTCTTATAATATTTTCACCCATACCATAGGTAAGAATATCCGCTCCTGATGAAACAAGTACGCTTTCAATTACTTCATCTTTCCAATAATCATAATGGGCAAAACGGCGGAGCGACGCTTCAAGACCACCGATAATAATTGCAGTATCAGGGTAGGCAGCTCTTATAAGACGGCAGTAAACATCCGTTGCCCTGTCAGGACGAAGCCCCATTTTACCACCGGGAGAATAATAATCATAATTCCTTTTTCTTTTGGCAACTGTATAATGAGCCACCATTGAATCTATGTTACCTGCACTGACAAGAAAACCTAAACGGGGCTTACCGAAACGCTTGAAATCCTCTGAATTATGAAAATCCGGTTGAGCAAGAAAAGCTACGTTAAACCCTTGCTCCTCAAGAACACGGGTAATTATAGCCGCACCAAAGGAAGGGTGATCAACATAAGCATCACCACATACATATACAAAATCAACTTCTGCCCAACCACGCTCCTGAACTTCCTTTGCATTTATGGGTAAAAAGCTTGTACCTTTCATAAATTTTTACCTTTCGTTAATTTTCTTTATTAAATCAGGAATTTCTTCAACTGTTTCGACTTGTAATTCAGGTTTTGCAATTTCAGGGAAAATCCATGTGCCAGTTGTTTTTACCCAAACAGGAATATACCCTGCATTTCTTGAACCATCAACATCATTTAACGGATGATCACCTATATACATCATTTCATTGGTTTCTATCCCTAACTTTTCCGCCATAAGCTGAAAAATTCTCACGTCGGGTTTTTCATAAGGTGTTTCTCCGCTTACAATAATTTCATCAAAAGAACTATCTAAATCGAGAGATTTTAATTTAAAATATTGCAAATCAGGATTCCCGTTAGTTATCAGGGCAGTTTTTATTCCCATTGCTTTTATTTCCTTTAGAACAGGTATGGCAAAATCATATTTCACAGTTGCTTTTCTGAAATATTTTAAAACAACTGACGCATACTCGTCATAAGTAGGGATCGTTTTAAAAATATTTTTTTCTATAAGATAAGCGTGAATATTTTTCCAACCTTTATGAACATACTGCTTATCCGCGTAAGAAATCTCTTCTGCAAAATCTTCAACCGTCACACCATCAGCTATATCAAAAGACGCAACTATATCAGGTGCAATTTTTCTTATTGTGCCGTAACGGTCAAATAATGTATGGTCAAGATCAAAAACTGCTGCTTTTATCATGTAGAATCACCCCGGAGACAAAATTTCTACATTGTAATTGTAACACATTGATTTTTGTATTTCAATAAAAAAGAACCGTTCTTTCGAACAGTTCTCAACTTTTATTTACCTAATTCCAAAGTTCTTTCATAAGCTTTTCTTACGGCATCCATAGCCGTTGCTCTGAACGCACCATTTTCAAGTGCTTTAACGCCCTCTATTGTGCTTCCTGCAGGGCTACAAACGGCATCTTTGAGTTTACCAGGGTGCTCACCTGTTTTAATAAGCATCTGTGCAGAGCCAATAAGTGTTTGTGCAGCATAAAGAAGTGCCTTATCTCGTGATAAACCACATTCCACCGCACCATCTGCAAGTGCCTCACAGAACATAAACACAAATGCGGGTCCACAACCTGATACACAGCTTGCCGCATCAATTTTATCTTCATCAATTTTATCAAGTAAACCTGCATATTTCATTATATCAAGAAAGCCGTCAATATACTCTTTAGAAACAAATTCATTTGAAGTATAAAGAATCATACCCTCTCCAACGCTTACAGGCATATTGGGCATTATTCTTATTATCGGACAATCTGTTTGTGCCATAGCACCGAGAGATTCAAGCGAAACTCCTGCCGCCATTGAAACAAGAACAAAATCTGTTGTGCGTTCTTCAATAACCGGAACAAGCTTTTCAAATAGATTTTTAAGCATCTGTGGCTTTACACCAAGAAAAATATAGTCGCAATTAAGCACAATATACTCTGCATCTGCCACATTTACATCTGTTTCATCCGCAAAATCTTTTGCTTTATCTGAATCTATATCATAAATAAAAATATTTTCTTCACCAGCGGATTTCACTGCAGCCCTTGCAAGAGCACCGCCCATATTACCGCAACCGATAAAGCCGATTTTTTTCATAAAATCATCCTTTCAGCGAATCTGGCCATCGCCTTTTATGATAAATTTATACGTAGTCAATTCTTTAAGACCCATTGGTCCTCTTGCGTGAAGCTTTTGTGTTGAAATGCCCATTTCACAACCAAGACCAAATTCTCCGCCGTCAGTAAAGCGAGTTGAAGCATTAACATAAACAGCTGCACTATCAACACCACGGGTGAATTTTTCAGCATTTTCTTTGTTTTCGGTAAGAATTGCTTCACTATGACCTGTTGAATGGAGAGAAATATGCTCTATTGCCTCTTCTACGCAATCAACGATTTTTACTGCAAGAATATAATCAAGAAATTCTGTGTCAAAATCCTGTTCCCCTGCAACCTTACCGCCGATTATTTCTGATGCTATTTCATCAAGACGAAGTTCAACAGGGATTTTACCGTCTTTTTCTCTGTTATCAACTATGCGGTCTTTTAAAAGTGGTAAAAATTCATTTGCAATTTTACTGTTTACAATCAAAACCTCTGCCGCATTACAAACAGAAGGTCTGCTTGTTTTTGCATTTTCAACTATATTAAGTGCTTTTTCAATATCAGCACTTTCATCAACGTATATATGGCAAATACCTGTTCCCGTTTGTATGCACGGAACCTTTGCGTTCTCTGTAACTGCTTTAATAAGACCTGCACCACCGCGAGGAATAAGCAAATCAACATAACCCACAGCATTCATAAGCTCGTTTGCACTTTGTCTTGTGGTATCCTGAACCAGATTTATAAGTGTTTCGGGAAGGCCAAGGGAACCAAGACCCTTTCTCATAGCAGTTACAATAGCATCTGCTGAAAGGAACGCCTCTTTGCCACCACGAAGAACACAAACATTTCCGCTTTTAAGAGCAAGTGCCGCAGCATCTGAGGTTACATTGGGTCTGCTTTCATAAATAATTGCAACAACACCCATAGGAACAGCAGTTTTTTCCACAACAATTCCGCTCGGACGTTCAACTCTTGCAAGAACTTCACCAACAGGGTCAGGAAGCTGAACAACCTCGCGTATTCCATCTGCCATACCTTTTATACGCTCTTTTGTAAGACAGAGTCGGTCAAGCATAACATCGGAAATTGTTCCCTTTGCCTTTTCCATATCCTGCACATTGGCTTCAAGGATGGCTTCGCAGTTTTCTTCCAGTGCGTCCGCCATCTTTAAAAGTGCTTTGTTTTTGTCTTCTGTATTAAGAGAGCAAAGGACAGACTTTGCTGCCTTTGCTTCCTTTAAAATATCAAAAGTTGATTTCATAAAATCATTCCTTTTCAGAAATAAATCTTGTTCCTACTTTTTTCCCCTCAACTATATCATAAAGAAGAGCAGGAGATGAACCGTTAGCAATAACTGCGTCTGTTCCTTTTGCCATACATCTTTTTGCCGCAGAAAGCTTTGTTGCCATTCCCCCTGTACCAAGATTTGTTCCACTCTTTCCACCAAGATTTTCAATTTCGGGTGTAATTTCGGTAACCTCTGAAAGAAGAACCGCATTTTTATCTTTTCTTGGATCTGCAGTGTAAAGGCCATCTATATCTGAAAGCATAACAAGTAAATCTGCATGCATACTTACCGCTACAATTGCCCCCAAAGTATCGTTATCACCAACAGAAATTTCATCAGTATTAACCGTATCATTTTCATTAATAATTGGAAGAACATTCAACTCAAGTAATCTGTTCATTGTATTTTTAATGTTGTGATATCTTGTAGGGTCTTCCAAATCAAGTCCCGTAAGAAGAATTTGTGCAACTGTATGATTATATTCAGAAAAAAGCTTATCATAAGCGTACATCAATTCACATTGACCTACCGCAGCTGCAGCTTGTTTTGTAGGCATATCGGTAGGCTTCTCCTTAAGCGAAAGCTTACCTATACCCATACCAATAGCACCGGAAGAAACAAGAATTATTTCGTGCCCGGCATTTTTAAGGTCGGAAAGAACTTTGCAAAGCTCTTCCACGTGACGAATATTGATACACCCTGTGCTGTGTGCAAGGGTGGATGTACCAACTTTAACTACTATTCTCATTGTAATAGCATCTCCATCAATTTTCTTTAGGCTCCTCTGTTCTGCTCTTTAATTTTGCTGCTCTTGAAACA
The DNA here is from genome assembly GCA_045576915.1 of Acutalibacteraceae bacterium. Classification (GTDB taxonomy): domain Bacteria; phylum Bacillota; class Clostridia; order Oscillospirales; family Acutalibacteraceae; genus DTU089. Next base: position 8,323 of record JAZNHK010000159.1, on the reverse strand, counting down.
GCAAGGTCTTCCATCATCTGCTCTCTTATTTTGCCATCAACACTAAAGAAAGAAAGAGAAATTGCCTTACCGATTCGACCAAAAGCAGGAGCCAGTGTAAACACTGCCCAGATTGCATTAAGCATAGAGGGATCTGTCTGAGGAACAACAACTCCGTAGGAGTTGATAAGGGGTTCATATTTGATTGCGGCAATAATAACACCGCTAAGAATTGTTGAAATATTGTTAGTAATAAGAGTGATATAGCCCATTGCAGCACTCATCATACCCTCGTTACGAATACCTGTTTTCCATTCAACGTAATCGTAAAGGTCACCCTGAAGTGCGGTACCGCAGAAACGCTGAACAGAGTTCATAGCACCCGCAAGAGTAAGTCCGATAACAATTATTATCAGGTTAATTACACTATTGTCGGTAGGAGCATAACCAACGAAGAACATTATAAGATAAACTATACCGCAATAGCCATAGGCAAGAACAGAAAGTTTTTTAACGCCGATTTTCTTTGCCATTTTATTAGCAAATGGCAACACGAAATAGCTGGGAAGACCTGTAAACAAGCCTGAGATTGCAGCATTGGAAAGTTTGCCGGTACAGTTCAACCAGAAATAGTTTGCTACACTCTGACCAGTACCCTTACCCATACCGCAGAAATTCTTTGCCATAAGTGACCACATAGGACCGCAGGAAGCAACCTGCTTAACGGATTTCCACACGCTTGTGCTATTCATTTCCTCACGTGATGCCAACGGCACTCTTTCACGCAGACTGAAGAAACCAAACACACGGAAAATAACAACCAACGCCATAAAAATAATTGCACCGGTCAAATAAATATTTCTTGTTGGAATGGTACGCGGCAAATAGTCAACAAAGAACGGGAACAAGGATGGCAGCCATACACCAAATAAGTCCACGTATGTATCGGCTGCAATAAGCTTATTTCGTTCGTTAACATTAGGGGTCAGGTTATAAAGAACCGCCTGATATGCAGGTGTATAAAATGAGTTTGAAATTGAACCAACATATCTTATAACAAGGAAAAGACCCAAAAGAGTCGCCTGTGAAAGTCCATCAGGAAGAATATATGGCATAATTGCCGAGAAAAGCCAGAAAGGAAGAGTCAACACAAGATAGGGACGAACACGGCCCCAGCGGGTTCGGGTTCTGTCAAGAATAGGCCCTGAAATTGCATTATCAAAAGTATCCAGAATACTACAGAAGGACTGTGCAACACTTAACGTAATGGGGCTTACATGCTGGAATGTGGTGGTATAGAAAAACTCATTATTGCCATTAAAAGTTTCCCAGTTTTTATCACCAATACCTGAAATTATGTACGCTGCCATTTCGCGTGGGCCGAGATATTCCTTTTCCTGTTGTCTTCTCTGTTTTTCTATATCTTCTTCGGTTACTTGGGGTTCAACATATACTTCTTTCGTTTTCTCTGCCAAAAAAAGCACCGCCTTTCGCTGAAAATAAAATCAAATTCTAGTTAATTATTTTAATGTTATCATAACTCTTGTATAAATTCAAGAATTTCTCTTTTAAGCCTTGCAACGGGAAATCCCACAACATTGTAGTAATCACCATTTATGCCTTTAACAAGAAGTCCTGCTTTACCTTGAATTCCGTACGCTCCGGCTTTATCATAGGGTTCCTTTGAGGATATATAATCTTCAATTTCATCCTGTGATAAATTATAAAACTCAACATCTGTTTTTTCGCTGAACGTCAATACTTTTTCGTTAAAAGAAAGAGTAACACCCGTGTAAACCTGATGAATTTTACCGCTTAAAAGCGAAATCATTCTTCGTGCATCCTCTTTATCAACTGGTTTTCCAAGAATAACATCATCAACGGCAACAACCGTATCTGCAGAAATTATAAGAGAACTTTTTTCTGCAAGTTTTGCAACGGCTTCATTTTTTATTTTTGAAAGATATTCAACTGCCTCTCTTGCACCAACACCTTCGGGCAGAGTTTCATCACAATCGGCAGATAATATTTCAAAATCCTTAAATAGCAATTTAATTAACTCTTGTCTTCGTGGAGATTTTGAAGCAAGAATTACTTTATTATCAAAATCAATCATATATTTACCAATTTAAATAGTCACATATATTTTTAAGGGTATTAAGACCCCACTTACAAGCGGTTTTAGCTTCCTCGCAACCTTCAAATTCAAGAGTTATAAAACCATCATATCCCGCATCTTTTAAAATGCTCAGAGTCTGCATAACAGGAACATTTCCGTGACCAAGAACCGCACCACGTAAATAATTACCACCACGGGTTTTAAAGAAGCAATCCTTGGGAGCAAGTTCACTTCCGCTTTTTATATGGAAATCCTTTGTGTGAACATATGAAACAAATGGTGCAAGTCTTGAAACTGCATTAACAGGGTTTTCGTCTGCACAAAGGAAATTACCAATATCAATAAGTGCTCCGAAATTCTCATGAGAAACACCTGTTATTATTCTCTCAACCCTATCACTATCCTGACAGAAATAGCCATGATTTTCTATCATAGTTTTTATGCCTTTTGCCTGAGCATATTCTGTTACTGCTTTATATCCCTCAACAATTCTGGGAAGAGCCTGCTCAAAGCCTTTATATTTCTTTTCTTCAGCACGATAACCGCCAGTTGCATCGTGTCTCATACCCTGAACACCCAAACACACGGCAACATCAACCTCGCCCTTAAGTCTTTCAATTTCTTTTGTTAAATCACCATCAGAGCCATATATAAAATCTGCACCTACTGAATACTGGACAGGAACAATTCCTACTTTCTCGCACTCCGCTTTAAGCTCCATTGCATATTCTTTTTTATCTCTTCCCTCGGGAGTGCGAATTTCTGCAAATTCAATCCCGTCAAATCCGAGTTCCTTGGCAATTGAAATCAAATCTTTTTCTGTTGCCTCACCTTTTGATAAAAGAGAGCTTAAACTATAGCTACTGACCGCAAATTTCATAAAAACTTTCCTTTCCAATATTTTATCATTGTGCACAAGCTGTTTGAGTATTATGATATTAGTATCACTTACGAAATATCTGGGGGGGATTGATTTGAAAATCGAATCCAATGGTGAAGAAAAAATCACTGTTACACTTTCACATATAGATATGGCAGATCTTGATATTACATATGACGAAATGGATTATTCCAATATAGAAACTCGTCGTGTTATCTGGACAATTCTTGATAAAGCCAAAAAAACACTGGGAAAATCCGTAGATACAGATGGCAAACTCCTTATTGAAGTTGCACCCGCAGCGGATGGCGGCTGTATCCTTCATTTTACAAGCTCTGCTTGTACAGATACCAAATCAAAAAAAAGACTTATTATGAAAAAGGAAGCGGAGCCTATACTTTTTTGTCCATGGGATGAAAACGCTTTTTTAGATTCCCTGCATTTAATGGAAAACTTAAAAAATTCCATAAAAACAGCCGAACGGTACAAATACAATGACAAGCTATATATAATTGTCAGACCCCAAATAACCTTTTCTGAAAAGCTCTTACATATACTATGTGAATTTGGAGACACTTCTGTTTTTACAGAATGTGAAATTTCAAAAATTTATGAATATGGAACCGCTTTATCTTAAAGAATTTACCGCATCTGCAATATTTTCTGCACCGAAAATGTAACTACCTGAAACGAGTACATCAGCACCTGCTTCAACACATAACTTTGCGGTTTCAGGTACAATTCCACCATCAACCTGAATGAGCAAATCGGGGTTAACCTGATTTGCTTTTTCTCTTATAGCCTTAATTTTGGGAAGCATATCACTCATAAAGGACTGTCCACCAAAACCTGGCTCAACTGTCATAACCAATACCATTGCAAGTTTTGGGAGATATGGAAAAACCGCCTCGGCAGAGGTTTTTGGTTTTATTACCAATGCGGGCTTTACACCTGCATTTATTATCTTTTCTAAAGTTTCTTCCACGTCGCTTTCGCTTTCAATATGGAAAGATATTAAATCTGCACCTGATTTGGCAAAGCTTTCAATATAATCAGAAGGATTGCTTATCATAAGGTGACAATCAAGAAACATATCTGTTGCTTTTCTTATTGACTTCACAACGGGTGGGCCTATTGAAATGTTTGGGACAAAATGACCGTCCATAACATCTACATGGAGCATATCTGCCCCTGCAGCTTTAACTTTTTCTATTTCATTTTTAAGGTCTGCATAATCTGCAGACAGTATTGATGGAGCTACTTTGATTTTGTTATTAAAATTCATTTGGAAACTCCTTTTTAATTATTTCTATTGCTTTTTCTCTATCAGAAGATATTCTTTCACTCAATTCATCCAAAGACGCGAATGCCATTTCGCCACGTAATTTTTCAACAAGAAAAACTTCAATATTCTGACCATATAAATCGCCATCAAAGTCAATAATATTGGTTTCACTTCGTTTTTCATCAGTGCCTTTTATGGTAGGGCGAACACCGATATTGGTTACTGATATATACTTCTTACCATCAATAATAGTAAAGGAAGCATAAACTCCATAACTTGCAACAGTAAAATCTTTACTGAAGAACTGATTGATTGTAGGTGAACCCAGTATTCTTCCACGGGCATCACCATGAACAACCTCAAAATCATAGGAAAAATATCTTCCAAGCATTTTATTTGCAATTCTTATATGGCCATTTTTAATACATTCTCTTATTCTTGTTGAACTGATGGGTGCACCATCAAGATCAACCTGATTGCAAACAGTAAGCTTAATTTCCCTTTCGGCACAAAGCCTTTTTAAAAGGTTAACATCACCTTGTGCACCTTTTCCAAAGCGATAATTAAAGCCACAACAAATAGCTGTTGCATTAAATCTTTCAATAAGAATCTTATCAATAAACGCTTCGGGAGAAAGCTTTGAAATTGCCGAAAAATCAAGATATTCTGAGCTATAACCCCATTTTTTCAAAAGTTCATTACATTTAGTTTCGGTAATAAGTTCGCCGGGAGCTGACCCGGAAAGAATTTTTTGAGGGTGCTCCGAAAACATTAAAGCGATTTTCTCGTCATATTCAGTTGTATCGCTCATAAGCACCTTTTTATGTCCCAGATGAAGACCATCGAAAGTACCAAGTGCCACAAGCACCTTCTTATTCTTACACATTATTATAAACTCTTTTCACCAATAAATCTGTTTCGGTAAGCTCACCCAATCCTAAAAACTCACCATTTCCGTAAACTCTGTAAATTCCGTTTTGACCTAAATTACGAAGTCTTTCTCTCATAAGACTTCCGCCATTTGAAAATCTTTTTGCCTGACTTTCGGTAACGTGAATTTCTGGATATTCCAAAAGTAGTTTTTCCAATGGAATAACTGCTTTTTCAATTTCACCATTTTCCTTCATAGTGGCTAATTCCTCAAGTGTAAAGCACTCTGAAAATTCGACTCCACAGGCAAAGGTACGGCACAAGGAGGTCATTGTTGCTCCGCAACCCAATTTCTCTCCTATATCATTTATGAGAGTTCTTATATAGGTTCCGGCTGAGCACTCACAATAAAGAGAATACTCCTCTCCCTCTGTCTGAGCTACCACAAGCTCATATATCTCACATTTTCTTGGAGTCCGCTCCACCTCAATCCCCTGACGGGCAAGCTCGTAAAGGCGAACACCATCTCTTTTTATAGCAGAATACATAGGAGGAAGCTGCTCTGTTACCCCTTTGAATTCTGAAGATACTTTCTCTATTTCCTCAAAGGTAACCTTTTTGTCAAATGTTGCTGTTACTGTTCCCCAGATATCCAGAGTATCAGTGCAAAAACCTGTTTTAAAGGTCGCTTTGTAGGCTTTTTTATGTGTAGGCAGAAGTTCAATAAAACGAGTTGCGCCGCCGATAGCTATCGGCAGCACTCCTGTTGCATTAGGATCAAGTGTACCGGTGTGACCGCACTTCTTTTCTCCAATTATTCTTCTGACTTTATTCACTGCAAAAAAGGATGTAATATTTTCACCTTTTTTGAGAGGTACTATTCCTGTCATTGATTTAAACCGCCCAGAACAGTTTCTATAATATTAAGGAGCTTTGCTTTACCCTCTTCATAAGAGCAAGAGAAGCTGGCACCTGCAGCACCCTTATGACCGCCGCCGTTAAGATGAGCACAAATCTCAGAAGCATCAATATCTCCCTCGGTACGAACAGAAATACCGAATGTTCCATCATCCTTTTCCTTGATAACCGCACCAACAAGCACACCTTCAATCTGGCGTGGAAGTGCTGTTATGGAGTAACATTCGTGTTCGTTTGAGCCACTTTCCTTATACATAGACTGTGTCAATGTAATAATGGCACATTTACCGTCAAAATGATATTCCAGAGTGTTTCTTGCAAGTAATTCCAACTCAAGAGCACTTTTTGTTTTGGTTTCAAACATAAGTTTGTTAATTTTTTTGGAATCAACACCCATTTCCATAAGGTCCGCAGCTATTCTGAGGGTCTGAGGAGTTGTGTTCTGATATCTGAAACAACCTGTATCTGTGGAAATTCCTGTATATATACATTCTCTTATATATAAATCAGGCTCGATTCCCAATTCTAACGCTAATTCATAAATAATTCCGCAAGCCGCAGCTCTGTCCTCAACAAAGGTGTTTTTGGCATAATATGTGTTGGAAACGTGATGGTCAATGCACAAATCAACCTTACCACCATACAAAGACGCCATATTCCCTAAAAGCTTTTCATCAGCAACATCCACGGTAACAATATATGGATCTGTTACCTCATCAGCAACATAAGATGCAGTCATATAGTAGAAATCGCCGGGGATTTTATCACTACATTTTACAACTCGCTTCTTACCCATTTTTTTGAGTATTTCTGCAAGGGCAAAAGCAGAACCCAATGTATCTCCATCCGGATGCTCATGAGCAATAATTACAAATTCATTGTGCTCTCGCAAAAGGGCGGCACATTGTTTTAAATCAATTACCATAAATTTTCCTCATTCATCGGTAAACTGGCTTGATATTTCTTCAAGCTTTTTAACAATATTCATACCGTACTCGATAGAGTCATCGGCAACAAATTTTATTTCGGGTGTTTTGCGAAGACCGAGACGTTTTCCAACCTCACGGCGTACAAGACCCGTAGCACCGGTAAGGGCTTTGGTAGCACCTTTGGCTACCTCAATACCCTCAACAGCACTTACATATACTTTAACATAGGATAAATCTCCTGCTACCTCTGCCCTTGCCACGCTTATAAGGTGGTCGGCAATTCTGGGATCCTTAAGCTCCCTTACGATTGCAGCAATTTCTCTTTTGATATCCTCTGCTGTACGATTTTGTTTATAAGTTCCCATTTTAACTCCTAAATGTTAAAAATTCATAACTATACCAAAAATTCAGAGTCAGTATGGCATTTCTTTTGAATCGGGAAACGCCACACTATGCCTGAAAATTCAGTTTTAGTCTTTATACTCCTCAGTTATATAACCTTCGAGTATATCGCCATCTTTAATGTCGTTGAACTTCTGAAGACCAACACCACATTCATAACCAGTTGCAACCTCTTTAACGTCATCTTTGAAACGTTTGAGTGAGGAAATCTCATCTTCAAATACAACAATACCGTCACGAACAACACGGATTTTGCAATTTCTTGTGATTTTACCATCAATGATATAGCAACCTGCAATTGTACCAGCACTTGAAAGCTTGAATACGTTTCTAACCTCAGCTTTACCCATTTCAACATCACGATACTTGGGTGCAAGCATACCTTTAATAGCTGCTTCAACTTCTTCAATGCAGTCGTAAATAACTCTGTACATTCTCATTTCAACCTTGTCACGCTCTGCGTTTGCTTCTGCAACAGGATCAGGACGTACGTTAAAGCCAACAATAAGTGCATTAGAAGCATTAGCGAGCATAACGTCAGATTCGTTAACCGCACCAACACCACCATGGATAACCTTAACACGAACTTCTTCATTAGAAAGCTTTTCAAGACTCTGGCGAACTGCTTCAACTGAACCCTGTACGTCTGCCTTAACAATGATGTTAAGGTCTTTAAGTGAACCTTCGTTGATAGAATCGAAGAGGTTATCAAGAGTAACCTTCTGCATTGAGCGGAATGCTTCCTCTTTCTGTGAATTCTTTCTCTGTTCAACGAGCTCACGGGCAAGTCTTTCATCGCTTACGCAGTCAAATGCATCGCCACCAACAGGTACCTCTGCAAGACCTGTAATTTCTACAGGAACTGATGGGCCTGCTTCCTTTACCTTTTTGCCCTTGTCATCTGTCATAACACGAACTCTACCAACTGCAGTACCTGCAAC
>JAZNHK010000158.1:0-16894 GCA_045576915.1 Acutalibacteraceae bacterium | reverse complement strand
CAATTTTCGCAAAATGGATGGGGAATGCTCGGTTCAATTACTGTAAAATAAAAATATTGCCTATTTATAATGTTTTTGATATACTGAATTTATATATAAACTTTTTTTATGGATTTTGTGAGGGTTACTATGGAAACAGTTCTTTCTTTGCCATTGAAAATACATAACAGAGAAATATGCAACAGAGTGGTATTTCATCCTATGGAGGGGTGCGACGGTACCTTTGATGGTGGTATTGATGAGCTCACTCGCAGAAGATATCTTCGCTTTGCAAAAAGTGGAGCCGGTATTATCTGGTTTGAAGCAACTGCAGTTACCAATGAGGGCAGAGCAAATCCTCGTCAGCTGTTTCTGAATGAAAATACAAAGGACTCCTTCAGGGCTCTTGTTAAAGAGATTAAGGCAGTTTCTCTTGCAGAAAATGGTTTTGAGCCCGTTATTATTGTTCAGCTGACCCATAGCGGACGCTTCAGCAAGCCCAATGGCACACCTGAGCCCATTGTTGCATATCGCAATTCTCACTGGGAAATCGGCAAGGAAAATCAGCCTTATATTGTTGCAACAGATGATTATCTCAGTACAATTCCCGATAAATATTACAATGCAGCAGTTTTTGCAAAAGAGGTTGGCTTTGACGGAATTGACGTTAAATGCTGTCATGGTTATCTTTTCAATGAGCTTCTGAGTGCAACAGAGCGTGAGGGCGTTTACGGTGGTAGCCTCCGGAACAGAACAAGACTTTACTTTGATTGTATTGATGCAGTAAAAAAAGCAGTAGGTGAGGATGTGTTTGTTACAACACGCCTTAATGCCTGCGATTGCTTCCCTTATCCCTTTGGCTTCGGTGTTGATGAGAATAACAATATCGACTTAAGTGAAACCAAGCTTATTATTAAAGAACTTTATGAAAAGGGCATAAGGCTTATTAATCTTACATTGGGTAATCCCTACCTCATTCCTCATATTAACAGACCTTGTATGAATGCTCCTGAGGACGGAGAAGCAGGTCTTAAAAGAATTTATGACGTTACAAAAGAGCTTAATGAAGCATTCCCTGAAATAAGCTTCATAGCATCGGGGCTTACGTATCCTGCTGATTCTGCTATGGAATATGCAGAGAGAATTATAAATGATGGTGTTGCGGATTTTGCAGGCTTTGGCAGATTGACCTTTGCATATCCGTCATTCTATAAAGACTACCTTGAAAAGGGTACACTTGATAAAAACAAGGTTTGTCTTAAATGCAGTAAATGCTCACTTCTTATGAGGGCAGGAACTGTTGCAGGTTGCCCCATAAGAGATAGCGAGGTTTATATGCCTTACTATCAGAAATACGTATCAGGTAAGTAAGAGGTGAGAGAAATGGTTGCTGTTATAACAGGCGGAACAAGAGGTATCGGTCTTGGTATTGCAAAGACGCTTCTTAAGAATGGTTTTTCAGTTGTTGTTTCTGCAAGAAAGATAAGTGAAGAAATTGAAAGCTTGAAAGAAGAATATTGCGGTAAGGTGCATTTTGTTTCCTGCGATATTTCATCTGAGGCTGATATTGAAAATCTTGCTTCAGAGGTAAAAGAAAAATTCGGAACAATTGATTTGCTTGTAAACAATGCAGGTGTTGCACCAAATGAGAGAAAGGATATTCTTGAAATCACTCCCGAGGATTTCTCTCAGGTTGTTGATATTAACTTAAAGGGCACGTTTTTCGTTACACAAAGGCTTGCTCCTCTTCTCATTGAAAATAAAGGCGGAAGAATAGTAAATATTTCCTCTATGTCTTCTTATACCGCATCGCTTAATCGCGGTGAATATTGCATTTCAAAAGCAGGCATTTCCATGACAACAAAGCTTTTTGCAGCTCGTCTTGCAGAATATGGTGTCAGCGTTATAGAAATAAGGCCCGGCATTATTGAAACGGATATGACCGCAAAGGTTAAAGAAAAATATGAGTCTATGATTGCGGATGGTCTGACACCAATTAAAAGAATGGGTCAGCCTGAGGATATTGCTAAATGCGTTCTTTCAATTGCAAAGGGTAATTTTGATTTCTGCACGGGTACAGTTATTGACTGTGACGGCGGCTTTAATGTGAGAGTTTTATGAGAAAAATTTATGATGCAATAATAATCGGTAGTGGTGCTGCGGCTTTCAGCGTTGCTGACTGGCTTTATAAAGAAAATATAACTGACCTTGCGATAGTTACGGAAAACCGCCTGAGCGGAACATCAAGAAACACAGGTAGCGATAAGCAGACCTATTACAAGCTTTCTATGGATGGCTTTTCTCAGGATAGCCCCTATAAAATGGCAAGTGATATTTTTAAAAGTGGCTCCTGCGACGGTGAAAAGCTGTACCTTCAGGCTCTTCACAGCAGCAGATGCTTTTTAAGACTGTGTGATTACGGGGTAGGCTTCCCTCAGGATGAATTCGGTGGCTTTCCCGGTTATAAAACCGACCATGATAACACCGTAAGGGCAACCTCAATCGGTCCGTTAACCTCAAAGGTTATGACCGAAAGATTAGAAGAAGTTGTTATAAATAAAAACCATACACCGCTTTTTGATAACCGTCAGGCTATTGAAATATTAAAGGATGGAAATAAGGCTATCGGTATTACTGTTCTGAATACAGAAACAAATGATTTCGAAGGTTTTTACGGCAGAAATATCATCTGTGCTACAGGCGCACCTGCCTGCATTTATGAAAACTCCGTTTATCCTGAATCTCAGCATGGTATGACGGGTGTTCTTCTGGACGCAGGTGTAAGGCTCTGCAATTTCTCCCAATGGCAGTACGGAATGGCATCGGTTGATTTCAGATGGAATGTTTCCGGTAGCTTTATGCAGGTTGTACCGAGATTTGTGAGCGTGGATGAAAACGGCAACGAAGCCGAGTTTTTAAATGTTTATTTTTCTGATGAAACGGAAATGTTCGACAATATCTTTCTTAAAGGCTATCAATGGCCATTCAGCTATGAAAGGGCAGAGCTTTCCTCAAGGATTGATATTGCAGTACATAATGAAATTAAAAATGGCAAAAGAGTTTACCTTGATTACACCAAAAATCCCGAAGGCTTTTCGAAGGATTTACTTGGTGATGAAGCAAGGGAATATCTTTTCAAAAACAACGCCTTTGGCGAAACTCCAATTGAACGCCTTGAAAAATTAAATCCAAAGGCTATTGATGTTTATAAAAGACAGAGCATTGACCTTTACACTCAGATGCTTCGTATTGCTGTTTGTGCTCAGCATAACAATGGCGGTGTTCTTACCGATAATAATTACGAAACCGATGTAAAAGGGCTTTATGTAATAGGTGAGGCGGCAGGAACCTTCGGTCTTGCTCGTCCCGGTGGCACTGCTCTTAACGATACTCAGGTTGGCGGTCTTTTGTGTGCAAAGCACATAAAGAGCAAATCAGGTGTTGAAAGCGCTTCAGATATTGAGATTGATGCATCTGAAAAGTACAAGGGCTTTGAAATTGACGAAAAAGTTGATTATTCCTTCATAAAAACAAAAATGAGCAATTTTTCAGCCTTCCTTCGTAATAAGGAGGAATGTGAACAATTACTTTCAGAGATAAACGATATTTTATCTGCTTTACCCTTTAAGCATAGGTCATTAAGCGATTATTTTTATGATAAGGATATGCTTATAAGTGCAAAAGCCTTGCTTGAAACAATAATAGGTGAAATGAGCCTGACAGGTAGCAGAGGCGGAGCAGTTTATATAGAAAATGACGAGGTAATAAAAGAAAACGCTTATTACAGAGATTTTCTTACAATTACTGATTGCGGTAAGGTTTCATTCCTTGAAGTCAGAGCCGTACCGATTATAAACGAGCCCTTTGAAGGCTATCTTAAAAATATATAGGAGAATGGATATGGGAAAAAGAATTGATTTAAAAAATGCTTCAACTAAAGAAATTCTTGCTTTTTCAATTTTGCCCTTGGGAATTTTCTTTATTGATTGCACAGTTTATACAGTAATTAACTTTTATATGACTGATGTTCTTAAGCTCAGTATGGGTCTTGTTTCTATTGTTCTTCTCGGAACAAAGGCATGGGATGCAATCAATGACCCTATGATGGGGCAGATTGTTGAAAGAACAAGAACTAAATGGGGTAAATGCAGACCATATCTCTTATGGGTTCCCATTCCTCTTGCAATAACAACTGCGTTATTGTTCTTACCCGTTAATTTCCCTGCAAGCTGGGATATTATCACATCTGACGGAACTAATCTGGGTAATGCAGGTAACTTTATTTATATGCTTATTATGTATATGGTTTATATTACCGCATTTACTGCTATTGATATTCCACGAAACAGCCTTAATCCTCTTGTTTTCCCTCAGAAGGATAGCCGAGTTAAAGCAGTTTCAATATCAAATACAATCGGTTCCTTCGGTACAGTTCTTCCCTCTGTTCTTATCTGGACAATGGCAGGGCTTTTAGGTAACGGAATGAAGGATAAATCCGATATGGGTTATTTCTATTCAGCGTTGATATTCGCTATTATCGGTGGTGCTCTTATTATGGCTTCATTCTTCGGAATGAAGGAAAAGGTTTACATCAAGCCTAAGAAGGAGAAAGCATCAAAGAATATTAAAATCATACTCAAGGATAAAAGAATTGTTCTTCTTTTACTTGCCGCATTCTTCAATGGCATTATAAACATCGGTGCAATTTTCCTTTCATATTTTGCAAGATGGAACTGCATCGGTATTCTTCCAATGGATGAAATAAACAATTTCATTTATGAGCTTGTAGGCAAAAATCCAAACATTGATGCAGTTGCAATATTGCCAACAATACTTTCTGTTATGAGCGGTATTTCATATATGCTTTCTATGATGATTGTTCCCAGATGTCTTAAAAGGATGTCAAAGAAGACCTTATGGATATGGATGTCCTTTATCGGTGCTGCAGCAAATATAATCATTTATATTATCGGTGTTTATATTGTTCCTTATAACACAATTCCCGGCTTTATTTTGTATGCAGTTCTTCGCTTCTTTACTAACTTCCCCGTTGGTATGAGCCTTGTTCTTCTTGTTTCAATTATTGCTGACGTTACCGACAGTATTGAAATGGAAAAGGGTGAACGCCTTGAAGCAACGGTTTATTCCTTCAAGGGTCTTCTTTATAAATTCTCTGTTGCTCTCTTTAACGTTGTTGTGCTTCAAGTTATTGATTTCCTCGGCTACAATGCAGAAAAAATGGAGATTATCACAGAAAACGTTACAAAGCCTCTTATTACATCAACAGTTCAGGCTAACGTTATTGATGGTATAAACTACACAGCACTTCTCAATGGTATCTTCTTTATGCTTACTGCAGTTGGTGCAATCGGCCTCATTTTACAGGCTATTCCTATGATGTTCTTTAAGTTTGACGAAAATGAGTTTGAAGAGAAATTAACTGCATACAGAAAGCAGAAGGAAGAATCTCAGGAAAGAGAGCTTCAGGAGAGTGTAATCTGATGAATAGCTTGAAAATAGGTGTAGCAAGTGTCACCTTCAGGAATAAAACAATAAGTCAGGTAGTTGAAATTGCAAAAAATGCAGGCGTTGAGTTCATCGAATGGGGGGGAGACGTTCACGTTAAAACCCTTGATGATGCAATTCTTGCAAAAAAGCTTTGTGATGAAAATAATATAAAAATAAGCTCCTACGGTAGCTATTACAGAACCGGTTGTTCTGACAATGCAGAGTGGGAAGAGGTTTGCAGAATTGCAAGCGAAATGGGAGCTTCCTCTATAAGAATCTGGCTTGGTAAAAAGGATAGCGAAAAATTCACAGAGGATGAATATGATGAGCTTGTGAAAGAACTTAAATTTATTTGCTGTAAAGCAAAAGAGTACAATCTTCTCGTTTGCCCCGAATGTCACGATAACACCTTTAATAACAACACGGAGTCAATAATAAGGCTGAAAAATGATTTGAATTGTGATAATTTCAAAACCTATTTTCAGTCCCGTTATTTCAGGTTTTCCTATGATATGGACAGAATCGAAAGAACCTTTGATTTTATCGAGAATTCCCATGTGAGCTACCGTGACCTCAAGCGTGAGCAGCGCTTCAGAAGGAAGGATAAAAACTACCTTGATAAACTGATTAAAAAGTTTATTTCAATGAATTACAACGGTATTGTTATTATTGAGTTTACACAGGGCTCAAAGGAAAAGAGCTTTTATAAAGATGTGAAAAAACTCAAAGCATATTGAGGTGATTAAAATAAAAATCGCATTGTTCAGCGGAAATAAGAGTAAGTTCAATTGTGTTTTTACTCCGTCCGTTTTGAAAAAATTAGGTGAATATGGCGAGATTTCTCAAAGAATAGATAAAAGCAATGTTGAAGCTCATAAGGAGTTTTTAAGCGACTGCGAAATCGCTTTTGCAACCTGGGGGATGCCTAAATTCACCGAAGAGGAAATAAAAAAATATATGCCTTGTCTTAAGGTTGTTTTCTACAGTGCAGGAACAGTTCAGTATTTTGCAAAGCCCTTTCTTGATTGCGGAATAAGGGTTTTCAGTGCCTTTTCTGCCAATGGTGTTCCCGTTGCGGAATATACCGTTTCTCAGATTACCTTAGCCTTAAAGGGCTATTTTCAGGGTGCCAAAAGGTATAAATCATTTTTACCGTATTCCTTTATACATACTCAGAACTGTGTAGGTGGATATGGCTCAAGGGTTGGCTTAATCGGTCTTGGTGCAATCGGTTCTTCCGTTGCAGAAAGGCTTAAGGCTCTGGATGTATCCGTTTTTGCCTATGACCCATTTGTGAAAGAAGAAAAAGCAAATGAGCTTGGTGTTACCCTGTGTGACATTGAAACAATTTTCAGAGAATGCGACGTTATAAGCAATCACCTTGCAAATAAAAAAGAGCTTAAAAACATCTTTGATGGAAGGCTTTTTAAGCTTATGAAGCCGCATAGTACATTCATAAACACCGGCAGAGGTGATCAGGTGAATGAGCTTGCTCTTGCAATAAGTTTACTTTGCCATCCCTCAAGAACTGCAGTTGTGGATGTTCTCAAAAATGAATATGCTCCGTTTTTCAGTCCGCTTTTCTGGTGTCCTAATGCAATTGTTACTCCTCATATTGCAGGTAGCCTTGGTAACGAAACCGAAAGAATGGCAGATTATATGATTGAGCAGTTTGATAATTACATAAATAACAAACCAACCCAATATGAAATAACAGAAGATATGCTTAAAACCATGGCGTGAAAGGGGATAATTATGAACTTTAAAACAGCAATAAAACTCTATAAAGAAAATCCCGTTAAGGAAACTCTTGATGATGTTACCGAAAAGCTTTTAAAGGAAATGACTCTTAAGGAGAAAATCCGTCTTATGCAGGGGCATGCTATGGGTGTTACTGTTAAAAATACACTTACAAAAGGCAGATATTATAACGGTGAAGCTTATCCTGCAGGTGGCTGTAAAAGATTAGGGATTCCGCCTGTTCTTTTTACCGATGGTCCTCGTGGTATTGTTATGGGTAAATGTACCTGCTTCCCTGTTTCAATGCTTCGTGGTGCAACCTTTGATGATGATTTGGAATATGAGGTGGGTAAGGTTTTCGCTAAAGAAGCAAGTGCATTAGGTGCAAACCTTTATGCAGGTGTTTGCATTAACCTTCTTCGTCACCCGAAATGGGGCAGAGCGCAGGAAACCTACGGCGAAGACCCGTTCCTTTTAGGTAAGATGGGTGTTGCGCTTACTAAAGCTATGCAGGAAAACGGCATTATCGCTTGTCCTAAGCACTACGCTCTTAACAGCATTGAGGATTTGCGCTTCAAGGTAGATGCAATAGCGGATGAAAGAACCTTGCACGAGGTTTATCTTCCTCATTTTAAAAAATGTATTGATGCAGGTGCAATGTCCATAATGGGCGCATATAACAAGGTTAACGGTACCTATGCCTGTGAAAACAAGGAGCTTTTAACTGATATTCTCCGTGACCAATGGGGCTTTGAGGGCTTCTCTCTTTCAGACTTCTTCTATGGTATTTATGATGCAGTCAGAAGCGTAAAAGCAGGTATGGATATGGAAATGCCCTACTTTTTCCGTTATTCTGTTTTAAACCATAAGGTTAAAAAGGGTGCGCTTACTGAAGCTGATATTAATTTGTGTGCAAGAAGAATTCTTAAAGCGCTTATCAAAACTCTGCCTTATTACAATGCTCAACCCAAATCCGTTATTCTTTCAAAAGAACATACCGAGCTTGCCCGTAGAGTAGCAGGCAAGGGTACAGTTCTTCTTAAAAACGAAGGCAAAACGCTTCCTATTGCAGATGGTAAGAAAATTGCTGTTGTAGGCAGATATGCCAATAAGGTTAATGTGGGTGACCACGGTAGCAGTAATGTTTTCAGCCCTTATACAATAACTGCTTACGAAGGCTTGAAAAAACGCTTCGGTGAAGAAAATGTAAGCGTATATAACGGTTGCGATACTGTTGAAGCTCAGAATGCGGTTAAGGCTTCAGAATATATTGTTGTTTGCGTTGGTAGTGACTGGCTTCAGGAGGGTGAATTCCTTGTAAACCTTGGTAACGTTAAAAAGAAGCCTAAGGGCTCAGGTGGTGACAGAGCTGATTTACATATTCCCGAAGAGGACGTTCAGCTTATAAAAGCATTATCTAAAACAGGCAAAAAGCTTATTGTTAATATAATGGGCGGCAGTGCCTATGTTATCAAGGAATGGGCAGACCTTGCAGATTCAATTCTCTTCTCTTTCTATAGCGGTCTTGAGGGTGGTAATGCTCTTGCAGATGTAATCAGTGGTGACGTTAATCCCGGTGGTAAGCTACCCTTCACAATTGCATATAACGATGAGGATTATCCCTCATTTTTACATATTGCAGACAAAGAACGTGAAATTGATTACGGTTACTATCACGGTTATACATTGTTTGATAAAGAGGGGATTGAGCCTCAATATCAGTTCGGCTTTGGTCTTTCCTATACTGAATTTGATGTTTGTGATAGTGGTGTTGAAAAGGGCGATGATGCCTTCAAGGTTACTGCTGTTCTTAAAAATATCGGTGAAGCTTCAGGTGATGAGGTGCTGCAGGTTTATGCTTCCTCAGTAAACGAAGAAGAGGACAGACCCGTTAAGCTTCTTAAGGGCTTTAAGCGTGTAAGCGTTGAATCAGGCAAGCAGGAGAAAGTTGAAATTCAGATTCCTTATGAGGATATTATGTTCTGTAATCCTGAAAACAAGGAATGGAAGATAGATAAGAAATACAATATTTTCCTTGGAACAGATAGCAAAAACGTTAAGCTGATCGGTGAACTCGATTTCTGATTTTGAGGTGCGTTATGAGAAAAAGTCAGTATTCTCCCGATGCTTTTATGAAAGGGCTTTATAATGAGATTTATAAAAGCCCTTACGAAAAAGCAGCCACAAGGGAAGATGCTTTAAAAGCAGGGGAATGGGTTAAGGAAAATGCCGAAAGCATTTTCAGTCTGAATAACATCCCTGATAAAATATGGTCATTAAAGCCTGTTGAGGTTGGTAAGCCCTTGGTTTACCCTGAATATACCTTGCAGAAATATTCCGTGGAAATTGCAAAAAATCTTACGATGCTTTTCTATAAGCTTACTCCCAATAATATGAAAGCTTCTGCACCCGGTGTTGTGGCTCTTTGCGGTCACGGCTACGGTGTAAGGCAGATTCTTAATATTTCAAAAAAGGGTAATAAAAAGCATTTTAATTATTTCGATAATTATCAAAAAAATTTTGCAGTTGAGCTTGTTAAAAAAGGCTGTGTGGTTATTGCTCCCGAACTTTTCGGATTTGGCGAAGCAAGGCTTAATAAGGATTTAATCAAGCCGTTTTATATAAGCTCCTGCGATGAGCTTTCTCATCATCTGTTGCCCTATGGCTTAACAACTGCTTCTATGCGTGTTTTTCAGGCAATATGTTGCGGTAAAATCCTCTTGGAGCAAGGTAATATTGATAATGAGAAGCTTGGCATAATGGGTATCTCAGGAGGAGGTCTTACGGCTCTCTATTCAGCCGTTCTTTGCAATGAATTTAAGAAAATTGTTATAAGCGGTTATGTGAATAGCTTTAAAAGCAGTATTCTTTCAATTTGGCATTGTCCCGATAACTATATTCCCGATATTCTGAGAACAGGGGAAATTTATGATTTCGCTTCTTCTCTTGCACCGAGAAGGCTTCTTATTGAGTCAGGTGAAAAGGACAAGATTTTCCCAATTGATGCAAGTAAAAAAGCCCACGAAAGTATAAAAAGAATTTATGCTTTAGTGGGAGCAGAAGGAAATCTTACTGTTGATATTTTCAATGGTAAGCACTCTGTAAGCGGAAGAAAATCATTCGATTTTTTAAGTGAATAAAATTATCCGTACAACAACGTTGTTAGTTGCTGTACGGATTTTTTTGTTATACCGGCATAAATGTGACAGTGATTTTAGCACTTTTTACATCTTCAAGATGTACTGTAAGCTTCTTTATATCGCTATAATCTTCATCGTATTCATATTTGCCTTTAAGACCCTCTGCTTCCATAACAGAAAACTCGCCATCGCCGTTAAGTGAGGCTTTCATTTGTTTTCCGTTAATGGTAAGTATAGCAGTCTTTCCATCCTCGGAAATTTCAATGTCTGCTTTTGTGTGCATAAACCAATAAATCTCAGATGGTATAAGGCATTTTACGGTATCGGTAATTTTTAGTCCCGTGTATTCCTTTTCAAGCTCAAACTCTCTTTCGACCTTTGTTGCACCGTTCATACGGTATGCATCAGTCATATCAAGTCCGCAACGAGCACCCTCAGCAGTTTCTTTAAAGTATGTGAAATCACATTCTGCAAGAACGTATTGGTCATCAAGGGTCATATCGGGGTTAATAACAAGAGTGTTCTGACCCTCTGCGCGCTTTGAATAGTTCTTCCATCTTCCGCCTGCAGGGGTGTTAAGGAAATAGTTTGGCGCATCATAAGCACCGGGGCCAAGCTCCTCAGCCCAACGCTCACCTAAGGCATCAAAAACGAATGTACCGATATCAAGGTCACCGTGGTTTATAAAGTTGTAACCGCCCTTGATACCTGCAAAGGTTGCATTTTTATCTAAATATGCACTTCTCATAAGAACAAGCGGTTGCCCAACGTCAGATGCAAGATAGTTGCAAAGAGGTTCGTTCTCGAAGGATACAGTCTTTTTGTCAAACTCTCTGTTGTACCAAAGTGAGGAAAGGGCATTCTCCTTGCCATTACCATTTCTTTCAGTGTCTGCTGAATCATTTTGGATAAATTCTTCAGGTGCATCGTTTTTCTGGTATGCACTTAAAAGCGGTGCATTGTATTCGTTTGCGTACCAATGAAGAACAGGGGTGAAGCATTGCTCTGCCTTGTTATCGCCAAAGTTAAACATACCTGTGGGTGTAGTTATGTAAACAGGGAAGTAGCCAAGCTCCTTGAAGCCTGCAATTTCAGACATACCAAAATCAGAACCAAAGAAATTTCTTGATGAAGCAATGAAAAATACAATGGAATTCATACCTGATTGACAGTAGCCGGGCCCCTCTGCATAAACACCCTCAGGTGTGAAATTCTCGAATGCAATGGGCATATTTTTATAGCACATCTCAAGAAATTCGGTTGCTCTTTCGGGATTGTTTTGGGAAAAGACCATTGAAGCAATACCAAGGCCGCTGTAGCAAATACTGTTCCAGTTGTTTTTAGACCAGGTAAACCAATGGTTGTCATCAAGTCCGTGATTTATAGCATATTCCCATGTGGTGCTGGCGAGTAAATCCTTCTGATCCTGATTAAGATAATCAAAGAACCAATCGTAACCGATAGAAGCAGCTAAAGCCATCTCTGCTGTTGCAAGGAAATGCGAGGGACACCAGTCTTCATAGGAGCAAACGTTTTCTAATTCCTTCCATGCTCTGTCAGCATATTTTTCATCACCGGTAACCTGCCAGGCATAACCGAGAATAATCATTCGGTTAATAACCTCTCGTGAAATGGGGAGAATGCTGTCCTCTTCATCAAGCGTATATTCTAAAACAGGGTAGATGCTTTCATCCAGAAGAGCGTCTGCATTGTCAATAACAGAGGTATATAAGGCTTTTGTATAGTCATTGAAACTGTTGTTCTTAACTTCCTTGCGTATGTTATCAAACGCTTTCTTATCAGCAAGTACAAATGGATGTTCAGAGTTCTTCACTTTTTCAAGATTTACTAAAAGCTCACTCTGTGTGATGGCATCCTTATCCTTGTGAAGAGTTATGTAGTCAACACCAACCTTAACCATATCGGGAATAACTGCAAAATATGGCACAATGTTGGTAACACCAAGAGCAATTATGAGAATAATCGAAATGACTATTCCTAAAAATACCTTGGTTCTCTTTTTAAGCCTGGAAGCACAATTTTTCTGCATATTACCACCCGTATAACAAGCATTTAATTTTCGTTGCCTTAATGATACACCATTTGTCTGTTTTTTTCAATTGCTGTTTTATACAAGTCGCGTCTTGAATAGATAATGCAAGCCATATTTCGCAAAATGGATGGAAAAATACTCCAAAACACTAAAAATACAGAAACAAAATACCGATTTCGGAACAAACTGTCAAAAAAAATGATAACCAAATTCCGATTTCGTCATTTACTTTTGCACAAAAAATATAAAGCAGGGTAGTGCACAAGATTATGTGCTACTACTCTGCTTTTTCTTATGCCTGTATGCAAAAAACTTTACTGCATAATTCAAAGAAAAGGGCTCGAAAAAGACGACAGGTTTTCGCCTGTCGTCTTGCTGTATATAGTTAAAAAATCGGTATAAATTCATTTATTAAATATATCAACGCACCTGCTACACCTAAGGTCAGAATAGCAAATAACAAAAACTCAATGAAAGAACGAATAGACCATTTCTTTTTCTCAGGTCTCCTACCTTTATTTTCGTAATAGTAGTTGTTTTTTGATGCAGATTTTTTCGGTGGAGTGCTTATTTTTCGGGTACTTTGGTGAGCTTGTGATATGGGATCAATCTGATTTAATATACTTTCGCGAAAATCCCGTAAGTATTCAATATCATCCTGTGTAAAAGGCATATATTTCGTTCCGTCTTCTTCATGGCTCCAATTATTTTTGGTTATTCTTATACGCTCTAATTCACGATAGTGATAGTCCCAATCCGGTATATTTCTTTTGATATGTATAGGAGTGTTTTTCATATCCTGGGTGTAATTCCAAACACCACGCAATTCTTCTTTTGGCAAGTGCTTGTATAAGCCCTTACAAAGTTTTTCAAGCCTTATGTATTCATTTAAAAAAGTCTGATTCAAATCACTCATACCATCACCACAACAAAACAAATTCCTTACTAATTATAACACCATCACAAAACAAAAACAATACAAAAGCGAACCCATTTCACCGTCATATTAACCAACCCACCACCCCACCAACTATGCAATACGCCGAAATTTTAAAAAATATAAAATAAACCTGAAATATTTGTAGTTTTTTGTCATATATAAGTGTGAGGTAATAACATAACATTATCATTTGCAGTTTAATTTAATCATTTTCTTAAAAATGATTAAATTAAACGTTGACAATGGTCAATATGAAGAATATAATATAACTGTATTATAATAATATAAAAAGCAAAATTCATTTAGGAGAAAATCCATGAGAGAATACAGTTATATTAACAAATGGGAAACTCTTCTCACCCCTGACATTGTTTCTATGATTTCTGCTATTCAGGAATTAAAAGGTGAGCAGAACCTATATGTAAAAACTGAAGAAGATACACTGAACCAGTTAGTTGAAGTTGCTAAAATTCAAAGCACAGAAGCATCCAATAAAATTGAAGGTATATTCACATCTAACGATAGACTTAAAAAACTTCTGTCAAATAAAACCACTCCCAAATCAAGAGATGAACAAGAAATCGCAGGTTACCGTGATGTATTATCAAGCATACATGAAAACTATGATTACATCCCGATTAAACCTTCTATAATGTTGCAGCTTCATCGTGACTTATATAAATTCAGCGGTAAATCCATTGGCGGAAGCTATAAAAACTCTGATAACATCATCGCACAGGAAGACGAATTCGGTAATAAATTCATAAGATTCACACCTGTTCCCGCCTGGGAAACACCCGAAGCTATGGAAAAGCTTTGCCAGGCGTATGATGAGGCTCTGAATAAAACCGATGCAAATGCACTTATGATAATCCCTATGTTCATACTTGATTTTCTCTGCATCCACCCTTTCAATGATGGGAACGGTCGTATGAGCAGATTGCTCACACTGTTACTTCTCTATCGTTCAGGCTATATGGTTGGTAAATATATCAGTATCGAAAAATTGATTGAAAGCACAAAGGAAACTTATTACGATGCATTGCATAGCAGTTCACAAGGTTGGCACGAATGTGAAAATGATTATTCTCATTTCGTTAAATATGTGTTAGGCATTGTGCTTTCAGCATACCGTGATTTCTCTGAACGGGCAAAGGTTTTAACTGCCGATAAATTATCAAAGCCGGATAAAATCCGAGAAGTTATAAAATCTTCTCTCGGTAAAATCACAAAAACAGAAATTATGGAAAAATGCCCTGATATAAGTCAGGTTACGGTTCAAAGAACTCTTAACGATCTAATTAAAAGTGGTGACATCATAAAAATCGGTGGCGGACGCTACACATCTTATGTTTGGAATGGAGATAAAAACTAATGATTACAGGCGAACTTAAAAATAAAATAGATAGCTTATGGGATATTTTTGCTGCAGGCGGACTTGTTAACCCCCTTGATGTTATTGAGCAGATAACATACCTTATGTTTATCCATGACCTTGACGATTCGGACAACCTTCGGGCAAAGGAAAGCGCTATGTTAGGTCTCCCCTACAAGAGCATTTTTGCAGATGAAGTTACAGTTGGCGACCGCAAAATTGACGGTAGTCAGCTTAAATGGTCTGTTTTCCGTGATTTTCCTGCAGGCAAAATGTATTCAACTATGCAGGAATGGGTGTTTCCCTTCATCAAAAATCTTGACGGAAAAAAAGACAGTGCATATTCAAAATATATGGACGATGCTATTTTCAAATTGCCTACACCTTTGTTGCTATCAAAGGTAGTTGATTCACTTGATGAAATCTATACCCTTATGGCAAAGGAGCAGGATAAGGATGTCCGCGGTGATACATATGAATATCTTCTTAATAAAATTGCACAGTCAGGCTTGAACGGTCAGTTCCGTACACCTCGCCACATTATCAGAATGATGGTTGAGCTGATGCAACCCAAACCCGATGATATTATCTGCGACCCCGCTTGCGGAACAAGTGGATTTTTGGTAAATGCAGGCGAATACCTCAAAGAAAAGCATAAAGAAGAAATCTTCTTTAATAAGCAGAAAAAAGACCACTATATGAATCATATGTTCTTCGGCTACGATATGGATAGAACTATGCTTCGTATCGGTGCTATGAATATGATGACTCACGGTGTTGACAGTCCCTTTATTGAATACCGTGACAGTCTTTCCGACCAGAATGCAGATAAGGACAAGTTCTCTTTAATTCTTGCTAACCCACCATTCAAGGGTAGCCTTGATTACGATACTGTTTCTGCAGATTTATTAAAGGTTTGCAAAACTAAGAAAACAGAGCTTTTGTTCCTTGCTCTCTTCCTTCGTATGCTCCGTATCGGTGGCAGATGCGCTTGCATTGTTCCCGATGGTGTTCTTTTCGGTTCTTCAACTGCCCACAAAGCTATCCGTAAAGAAATTATCGAAGGCAACCGCCTTGAAGCAGTTATCTCTATGCCCTCAGGCGTGTTCAAGCCCTATGCAGGTGTTTCAACCGGTATTCTTATCTTCACTAAAACAGGTCACGGCGGAACTGATAACGTTTGGTTCTACGATATGCAGGCAGACGGCTTCAGCCTTGACGATAAGCGTACAGAAATAAAAGAAAACGATATCCCCGATATCATTGAAAGATTCCATAATCTCGATAAAGAAACCGAGCGTGAACGCACAGAAAAATCCTTCTTTGTACCAAAGGATGAAATAGTTAGTAACGATTACGACCTTTCGATAAATAAATACAAAAAGACAGAGTATGTGCCTATTGAATATCCCTCAACCGCAGAGATTATGGCAGATTTAAACGAGCTTGAAATGAAAATAACAACAGGACTTGCCGAGTTGGAGGAAATGTTGAAATGATATTCAATTTCAATAATATGGATTTTTCAGATGAAGATTGGAAATATATCATTCTTCAATATCTCAAAGAGTGGACAGAAATACCACTAACTACCAACGATGGATATGATATTGAAGAATTAAAGTTTTTCGATGGTTTTATCGGAACATTATTAAAACAAACCGAATCTCTTATGTCAGATCCATACGCTGATGTAGATAATGACTTCGTTGATACTTGGAAATATCAAGGAAAATTATATCGGGTTTTACACAGAATCACCAATGTAGACAATAACGGCAAAGAACATTCTCGCCTACCAAGAGTAAGATACCACCGAATGATTACCCATTGGACAAGCGACTACACATTTTCCGGATTAATGTATAAATTATCGCCTGACGAAAAGTACATAATTTTAGAAGCTGACACAGGCGACCATTTAGCTTTTGATGTTAATAAATTCCGAAAAGCTAACAATGCCGTAGGGCGTCATACGCAAGGTGAAGAAGAGATCATCTTCCCTATGTATAAAGAATGTATCAAAGAATATCGTATGACAATTAATGAATTTATAAAAATGAAAGAACAAGAGGAGTAAGGATGAGTTTATTTGGTAAGGACACCTATAACTATATAAATAACGAGATTGATTATGATAAACTTGCAGAAGCGATTGT
>JAZNHK010000157.1:0-9592 GCA_045576915.1 Acutalibacteraceae bacterium | reverse complement strand
TGGCCTCCGACTTTACCTCTGTAACAATTCCTGATAGCGTAACAAGTATAGAAGAGTCTGCTTTCTCTGGTTGCTCGGGTCTTACAGGTGTGTATATAACAGACCTTGAAGCCTGGTGTGGCATATCTTTTGGTAGTGGTTATTATGGTACTGAGTATGCAAACCCACTTTATTATGCAAAGAATTTGTATCTTGATGGAGAGCTTGTAACAAGCCTTTCTATTCCTGAAGGTGTAACAAATATACCTGATTATGCATTCTATAATTGTTCAAGTATTACCTCGGTAACAATACCTGATAGTGTAACAAGTATAGGAAAGTATGCTTTTTATAACTGTACAGGTCTTACCTCGGTAACAATACCTGATAGTGTAACAAGTATAGGTGATTCTGCTTTCTATAACTGCTCAAGTCTTGCATCAATAAAAATCTCTGATGATGTAACAAGCATAGGTAGCTCTGCTTTCAATAATACCGCATATTATAACAATACTGCTAATTGGGATAATGGTGTTTTATACATTGATAAGCATTTAATAGAAGCCGAAACAACATTATCAGGAGATTATGTAATTAAAGAGGGTACCAAGACTATTGCACCGAATGCTTTCTATGGTTGCACAGCTCTTACATCTGTAACAATCCCTGATAGTGTAACAAGTATAGGCTATTATGCTTTCTATGGTTGCTCAGGTCTTACGGCAATCACAATTCCTGATACTGTAACAAGTATAGGCGATCATACTTTCTATAATTGCACAGGACTTACATCTGTAACAATACCTGACAGTGTAACAACTATTGGCAGCTATGCCTTCTGTGGTTGCTCAAAGTTAGAAAAGGTAGTACTTCCAAGCAACCTGATTAGCATAGAAGATAATGCCTTCTATGGTTGTACAAAGCTTAACACAATCAGATTCCCTGAAACACTTGTTAATATAGGTTATTATGCTTTCGGTTATACCGGACTTACTTCAGTAACAATCCCTGATAGCGTAAAAACTTTAGATAATTATGCTTTCAAAAACTGTTCAAGCTTAACCAAAGCCGTAATAGGTGGCGGCATAGTGAAATGGGGTATCCGCGTTTTTGAAGATTGTACAAACCTCACCTCAGTTAAGCTTAATGATGGTATAACGGCAATTGGTGATTACGCTTTTGCCGATTGCTACGCACTCAGCTCAATAAATTTACCTGAAGGCTTAACAAGAATCGGTTCATTTGCATTCAATTATTGCAGAGCTCTTAGCTCTATAACATTACCTAAGAGTTTAACTTATATAGACGTTGGTGCGTTTTCTTATGCTACAGGCTTCTGGAATGTTTATTATAAGGGAACAGCAAAAGGCTTTGCAAATATTTACATAGGCTCCGATAACCTTGATTTGACAGATGAATATATTATTTATTTAGGCGACAAGATTTCAGTAGATTATCTGACTTTTGAATGGGGCGAAACGAGCTTAGAACGTAAGGTTGTTGCATGCGACCCATCAATAGAGGGTGATGTTGTTGTTCGCAGATATTATTCCAATTTCCATTATAATACAACTGAAATAGCGGATTCAGCTTTTGCCGATTGCACAGGCATTACCTCAATAGCAATTCCCAATAGTGTTACAATCATAGGCGATAATGCTTTTAAAAATTGCACCAATATTGAATATGTATTCTTCAGTGGAACAGAGGAGCAGTGGCAGGCTATAGCTATGGGTTCAAATAACGAGTGTCTGACTAATGCAAAAATCCATTATGGTTGTTCGGGTCATAAAGCCTCTGAATGGACCTTTGATGAAAAGGCTACTTGCTTAAAGGAAGGTACTAAGCATAAAGAGTGTGAGGTTTGCGGAATCAGCTTCAATACAGTTAAAATACCAACGCTCACTCATTACTATCCCGATGAATGGACAGCCGGCGATGCACCGCAATGTACCGTTGATGGAACTAAGTACCGTTGCTGCTTGTTATGTGGTACAACTCAAACTGAATCGGTGGCTCAAACTGGTCATAAGTATGGTGAATGGGTTGAAACAAAAGCCCCAACCTGCATTGAAACCGGTGTGAAGCAAAAAACATGTAATAATTGTGGTGATGTAATAGAGGAATCTGTTGCAATTGTTGACCATAATTACGGCGACTGGATAATTGATATTGCTCCCACTTGTACAGAAGAGGGTAGCCGTCATCGTAGCTGTACAGTTTGTGGTATTGTTAAGGAAGAACCTACGGAAAATGTAAATGAGCTTGTAGCTTCAAGCTTGTATCCGGAATCTGATCATGACTATGACTATTGGTACGAAAGCCATTCATTCAGTTATGATGGAGCTGAAAGTCTGATATTAACATTCTCCTCCTCAACTTATACTGAAAGAGGATATGACTATATTAAAATCTATGACAATACAGGTACATTACATGGTAAATATACCGGTAGTGAACTTGCAGGTGTAACTATTACATTACCGGGTGATTCTTTCAGAATAGTGATAGATGCTGATGGGGATAGAGATACGGAGTATTACGGATTTTCATTTACATCCATAGTTGCTGTTATGCCTCCGCCAAAGGTTATTAAACCTCTTGGTCATGATTACTCAACCGAATGGACTGTGGATGTTGAACCAACTTGTACTACTGTCGGAAGCAAATCTCACCATTGTACAAGATGCGAAAGCATAACAGATGTAACAGTGGTAGAGGTGGCACCCCATACTTATGGTGAATGGATTGTTGACGTTGAACCCACTTGTACGGATGAAGGTTCAAGACACCATATTTGCTCTGTTTGTGATTATGTTGTTAGTGAAGTAGTTCCTGCAACCGGTCACATTAATACAATGTGGGTAACAGAAAAAGAGCCAACTTGTACAGATGATGGTTATATGGATGAATATTGCCTTGAATGTGGCGAGTTGATTAACACCGAAGCGATTCCTGCAACCGGACACGTGGATACAGTATGGGTAACCGAGCAAGAACCAACTTGCGAAGCTGATGGTTACAAGGATGAATATTGCCTTGAATGTGGCGAGTTGATTAACACTGAGGCGATTCCGGCAAACGGTCATAACTACGGCGATTGGGTAATTGATGTTGAACCTACCTGCACAGCGACAGGTTCAAAGTATAAAACTTGTTCTGTTTGCGGTGATGTTGTAACTGAAACGGTTGATATCATTGACCATAGTTACTCAACCGAATGGACTATTGACGTTGAACCTACTTGTACAGAAAAAGGTAGCAAATCTCACCATTGTACAGTTTGTGGCGATAAATCAGATATTACATCTGTTTCAGCCCTTGGTCACAGCTATGGTGATTGGGTGGTTGATGTTGAGCCTACCTGTACAGCAACAGGTTCAAAGCATAAAACTTGTTCTGTTTGCGATGATGTTGTAACTGAAACAGTAAATATCATTCCTCACAGTTACTCAACCGAATGGACAATTGATGTTAAACCCACTTGTACAGAAGAAGGTAGCAAATCCCACCATTGTACAGTTTGTGGTGATAAAACAGATATTACTGTTGTTCCTGCCACCGGTCACAGCTATGGCGATTGGTTAATAGGCGTTGAGCCAACCTGTACAGAGTCCGGTTTTAAATACAAAACCTGTTCTGTTTGTAGTAATGTTGCAACAGAATCTCTTTCAGCAAAGGGTCACAGTTATTCAACTGAATGGACAATTGATGTTCCGGCTACTTGCACTGAAGCTGGTAGCAAGTCACATCATTGTGCAGATTGCGATGAGGTGACAGATGTAACTGTTATAGAGGCTTTGGGACACAATTATGAGCTCGTTTCAATAGCACAAGAGCATCCCCATGTGAATACCTTTAAATGCTCACGTTGTGCAGAAACTAAGGAAGAGGAATCCTATTCCGAAAAATGCGGTATTTGTAACTTTACATATGAAGTTACCGGAGATACTTGTACAATTACAGGATATATAGGTAATATGAATACCTTTACAATTCCTGCAACTATTGATGGTAAAAAAGTTGCAACCACCAAAACAGGAGCCTTTAAAACCAACACAACTATAACATCGGTTGAAATTGAAGATGGCGTACAAGGTCTTGGTGCATTAGCTTTCTTGGGTTGTAGCTCATTGTCAAAGGTGGTAATACCTGAAAGCGTAACATCAATAGGTGCAAACGCTTTCTATAACTGTGCAAGCGATTTCACAATCTATTGTTATCGTGATTCTTATGCAATGCAATATGCAATTGATAATTCACTCAATTATGTGATTATGGATATAATTGAAACAGAAAATTGCACAATTGATTACACCAATAAGCTTATTTTTGCAACGAAAACAGGTGTTGAAGATATAGCGGAGCTTTTGAGCATTCCTGCAACTTCAACAATAACTGTAACTGCAAGTCTTGTTGTTGGTGATAAAGAATATTTGGGTACCGGTTCAATAGTTACTGTAACAAATGGCGAAGTATCAACCGAATACACTCTCGTTGTCAATGGCGACACCAACGGCGACAGTATTTGTGATGCACTTGATGTCGTTGATGTTGAACGCGCATCAAACGGCAACGCAGAGCTTGATGGTGTATATGCTATGGCAGCTGATAGCAATTCCGATGATGTGGTTGATATTACCGATTATCAGGACGTTGTAAACAAAGCATTGGCTTCATAAAATTTAAAACAATCAAAAAACAGTCGGTAGCGTAAACTACCGGCTGTTTTTATGTTGCCTACCCGTATGGTCCATGTCATAATTATCCCAATAATTAATTTCGAAATTGAAAAAATCTGTTGTTATAGTGAAATTTGATAAATTATATAAGGTAAATTTATATATTTATAACATTTGCAAAAAAAACCAATTGAAATATAATATTGTTGGAAATAATTTGAAACAGGAGAAGGCATTATGGCAGATAAAGATTTTATTATGAATGGTAGTGTGCTTACAAAGTATGTTGGTAAGGGAAAAGTTGTCGTTATTCCTAAAGGAGTAACAGCGATAGGCTCTTCTGCATTTGCGGGTTGTTATGAAGTTGTTTCTGTTTCTATACCTTATGGTGTTACACGCATTTGCGATGATGCTTTTTGGGGATGCAAAAGCCTTACTGTACTTGTAATTCCTCAAGTGTAAGGGAAATAGGGGATGGTGCATTTAAAGGCTGCTTGAAACTTAGCTCTGTTACTTTGCCTGTTGCATTAAAAAACATTGGCAGAACTGCTTTTGAGGGCGTTAATTGCAGTATAGTTAGACGTGACGTTGGTTCTCCATCTTCCAATAAAAGCAAAATCAGCACTACAACAAGCAGTACCTCCAGCAAAAAAGCTTCATCAGCTATATCATCTAAAACCACAGAGAAAATAACTGCTACGACAACCTCTTCTGTAAGTAAATCAATTAAATCTTCTGATAAAAAAGAACCAACCCATGCCAAACAGACCACTAAAAAGATGCCTTCTGCGGTGAAAACACCGAATTCAGCACCAAAAACAAAACCGGTACAGGCAACTTCCACTAAAACCACACAGAATAGCCTTAAAACAAATTCTGACAATACTGCAACAAAACCTAAATTTACACCTATATATATTCCAAATCAATCAACAAGAATTCGATTGGTAAAAGAGTATTATTCACACCCTTTGCGTAGTGAGTACGAACAGGAAAAAAATAAGCTTTATAAAAAAAATCCTAAAAGGTTTATTCCTACTTTAGTTATACTTTTTCCTTGGGTTATGATTATTGGATACGGAATTATATTTTTTAATGTTTGGGAATCTTTTATAGTCGTTGCATTGGGTATCATAAATTTATTTGCTTGTCTGTGCTCATTTGGATGGAGCGATTCATTGAAAAAAGAATTTGAAAAAGACACTACAGGTGTCGATGAATTAAAAGCTAAATATCAGCAAAAAGGATTATATGAGGTAACCGAGAGTGAGTTGTTATCCTCCAAATGTGGAGAATATGATTCTTTTTCCGAAGAATTTGTGTGTAGTGCCACAGGTGAGTACTTGAATTATATTGATTATAATTGGTGTCAAACGCCAGGGAATTGTAAATATTGCAGAAAATTTGTTCAAGCCTATGTTGGCAGTACAGAATATTGGTCTTGTGAATTTAAGAGATAAAATATTTTTACAAAATCAGAAGTACAAATCAAATGTAATTTTGAATACGGCTACGAATTTGTAGCCGTATTTTTCTAATTTAGCAAGGCTTTTATCAAGTGTTTCGGGAGTGTTTTCAATGCCGTTATGGAATAAAACAATAGACCCATTTCGCACCTTACTTGTTACTCTTGCATACATTTCCTCAACAGAAAGTAGTTTACAATCTAAACTGTCAACATTTGATACAAAGGTAAAATAAAAACTCTACGGAATAAATCCATAGAGTTTAATTCAACGTTTGATGTGATTTGAAAAAATATCTTTTAAATAATCTGTAATTCCATTCGCAGAATGAATTGTTGCAACCATAAGCTCATCAGTATCTATTTCAGAAAAGTTTATATCATAGCCACAGAAACGGATGAGTTGAGCAATAAATATTCTTTGTGTTCTGCCGTTGCCTTCTCTGAAAGGGTGAAGCATATTAGTTGAACAGTAAAAATCAACTATGTTATCAATAAAATCTTCAAATAAGTATTTGTGGATTTGTTTGTAATGGTCAAAATCAAAAGTATCACTTATGGGATTTCTTTCAAGTTCAGCAGTTTTTGCCAAAGTGATACCTGCTTCAAGCTTTGCAAGCTGTTCTTCGTTTTGTATATTAAACTTGTTAACAAGACAACCTGTGCCTTCATAATAATCGTCAGTTAAGGCAGTAATACTATAACTCATTATGCAACACCAACTGACTTTTTAATAAGCGAAATATACTGTTCCATTGATATTTCGTTATTTAAAAGTTTTTTGCACAAATCTTTGCTTTGTTCATCGATTGAAAAGCCTTCCATTTCAACAGATACAACAGCATTTTCAATAGCTTTATCAATAGACATATATTTCACCTCGCTTTTTATTTAATATACCATAATCCATTATTATTATTATCAAGTGTTTGTTGTTTGCTCGTTTTTTATCTGCCTACCCGTATGGTCAATGTCATAATTATCCCAATAAATAAGCTCACTGACGGTTACGAATTCGTAGCCGTCGGTTTTTAGTTTTGTAAGGATTTTATCAAGTGCTTCAGGTGTGTTTTTTACTCCGTTGTGAAATAAAATAATTGACCCATTCTGTACTTTTTCGGTGACACGGCTATACATTTCATCAACTGAAAGCAACTTCCAGTCTAAACTGTCGCAGTCCCATTGAATCATTTTCATACCAAGGCTTTCTGCAACTTCAATGCTTTCGTTGTCATAATCGCCGCTGGGTGCTCTTACAAGCTTGGGTTTGATTCCTGTTATTGCTTCGATTTTTTTATTGCAATTAAGTATTTCATTTTTAATTTCTTCTCTGGTTATTTTACTGAAAGCGGCGTGGGTATCGGAGTGGTTTGCCAATTCGTGACCATTTTTGTGGAGCTTTTCTACTGCACCTGGATTCTTTTCCACCCAATCGCCGACTGCGAAAAAAGTTGCTTTTGCATTGTGTTTTTTGAGTATTTTGATAAGCTCATCTGTATCTTCGGCACTCCAAGCCGCATCAAAGGTAATTGCAATTTTATTTTCTTTGGTTTCAACGCTGTAAATTGGCAATTTGCGTAAAGAATTGCTTACTGTTGTGCTGATATGTGAAATTGTTACCGTAGAAATCATAGCAAAGGCAAGTATTAAGCATATAAATAGTTCAGAACTTATTTTTATAACTTTGAATTTCAAAAAAATCACCCCGGAAAATTATATTCCCGGAGTGTTTTTTCTATACTTAATATTCACCGCTTAAAACGGCTTCTGCACAACGGATTCCATCAACACCGGCAGAAACAATACCACCTGCATAACCTGCACCCTCACCACAAGGGTAAAGACCGCGGAGCCTTGTTGCCTGATAAAATTCATCACGGATAATTCTTATTGGTGATGAGCTTCTTGATTCAGGTGCGGTAAGTACCGCATCATATAAGTTGAATCCATGAAGCTTGTTGTCAAAATCCTGAATTGCACCTGCAATTGTGTCTGTAACTTTTTTTGGTAACACCAGTCTTATATCCGTCATTGTAACACCTGTGGGACAGGATGGATTAACCGCACCAAGCTTTGTTGAGGGCGTATCTTTTAAAAAATCGCCAAGAAGCTGGGCAGGGGCAGTGTAATCACCGCCAGCAAGCTTAAATGCCTTTTGTTCGATTTCTCTTTGAAGATACATACCTGCAAGCGGATGGTCGCTTTCAAAGGGTGGCTCGATGCCAACAAGCAAAGCACAGTTTGCATTTTCCTTGTCACGGGCATATTCGCTCATACCATTAACAACCATTCCACCATCCTCTGAGGATGCAGCAACAACAGTTCCACCCGGGCACATACAGAATGTGTAAAGTCCTCTACCGTGCTTGGGATGACAAGCTAATTTGTAATCTGCTGCAGGAAGCAGGGGAGAGTTCCACATAGTGCCATATTGAGCTTTGTTGATATGCTCCTGTGGATGCTCTATTCTTGTGCCAACGGAGAAAGGCTTCTGAATAATTTCAAGACCTTTTCTGTAAACCAGTTCAAAGGTGTCGCGTGCAGAATGACCGATAGCAAGAATGAGTGCATCTGTTTCAATATCTGTGGTTGTTCCGTCGGGATTTTTATACGTAATACCCTGAACAAATCCGTTTGCCGTGATTATATCAACAAGCTGTGTGTTGAATTTTATCTCACCGCCAAGGCGTATAACTTCGTTACGAAGATTTTTTACAACAGTTTTTAGTTTGTCTGTACCAATGTGAGGTGTTGCGGAATAAAGTATCTCTTTAGGTGCACCAAATTCTGCAAATCTTAAAAATACCTCTCTGCATCTTGGGTCTTTTATACCTGTTGTAAGCTTTCCGTCAGAAAATGTACCTGCACCGCCCTCTCCGAATTGTACGTTGGAGTTTGTGTTAAGAATTCTCTGTGTCCAGAAACGGTTAACCTCATTTGTTCTTTCTTCCACTGCAGAGCCACGTTCAAGTACGATAGGATTCAATCCTGCTTTTGCAAGAGTTAATGCAGCAAACATACCCGCAGGACCAAAGCCTACAACAATAGGTCTTAAAGGGAAATTTCTCTTAGCTTCAGGAAGAATGTATTCGTATTTTTTTGTTACAAAGGCTTTGTTGGGTGGGAATGGAGCAACTATTTTTTCTTCATCAAGGTCTGTTTCGATTTCCGCAGAATAAACAAGAATAATGTTATCTTTTTTTCGGGAATCAATTGAACGCCTTGCAAGGGTAAAGCCTTTTATATCACTTTCTTTAATTCTAAGAGCCTTTGCAGTTGCAATTTTTACTTCTTCTTCTGTTGCACCCAAAGGCATTTTAATTTCGTTAATTCTAATCATCGTAAAACCTTATTTCAAATATTCTCCGGCACTGTTACCTGCAATTCTGCCTGTTGTGAAAGCGAGGTGCAAATTATAACCGCCGCAATCACCATGTATATCAAGAATTTCACCGCAGATAAACAA
>JAZNHK010000156.1:0-4181 GCA_045576915.1 Acutalibacteraceae bacterium | reverse complement strand
TATAATACGATAAATATAATTATGTAATATAAATAAAAATATACTTTAAATTTGAGCATTTAAACACTTTACAATAAGTCGGGTTTGTTGTAAAATAAAATGGTACAATTAGGAATGAACCGCACTTTTGCGGTGAAAGGGGCAATATTATGAAACCTGTTTACAACAGATTATTGTTAAAATTAAGCGGTGAGGTGCTTGCAGGTAAAGCGGGGCACGGCTTTGATTTCAATGTTATTGAGGATGTTTGCAAATCAATCAAGGATGTAACAGATAAAGGCGTTCAGGTTGGCATTGTTGTTGGTGGAGGTAACTTCTGGAGAGGTCGTTCCAGCGGCGATATGGACAGAACAAGAGCCGATTCAATCGGTATGCTTGCAACTGTTATGAACTCTCTTGCTCTTCAGCAGGGCTTCCTTGATATTGGTGTTGAAGCTCGTGTTCAGTCTGCAGTACAGATTACAGGTGTTGTTGAAACCTTTATACGTGATGAAGCTGTAAGGCATTTTGAAAAGGGCAGAGTAGTTATTTTTGCAGGTGGTACAGGTAACCCATTCTTCTCCACCGACTCAGGTGCAGCACTCAGAGCAGCACAAATCAACGCTGATGTTCTTCTCAAAGCAACTAACGTTGATGGTATTTATGACAAAGACCCAAACAAGTTCGATGATGCAGTTAAATTTGATAAAATCACTCACAACGAGCTTCTCGAAAGACATCTTGCAGTTATGGATACTGCAGCAGCAGCTATCTGTCAGGAAAACAACATTCCGATTCTTGTTTTCAATCTCAATGATACAAGCAACATTCTCAAAGCTGTTTGCGGCGAAAATGCAGGTACGGTTGTTACAAACGAATAAGCATGAACAAAAACAGTCAATAATTAAATTTACATATAATTTTCGGAGGTACTTTTATGGAAACAGTATTTAATTTAGCAAACGAAAAAATGGAAAAATCAATCAACTCACTTAAATATGAGTACAATTCAATCAGAGCAGGCAGAGCTAATGCCGCAGTTCTTGACAGAATTTCTGTTGACTATTACGGCTCTCCCACACCCATCAACCAGATGGCTGCTATTTCAGTTCCCGAACCCCGTATTCTTGCTATTCAGCCTTGGGATATGTCTGCTTTGAGCCTTATTGAAAAAGCTATTCTCGCTTCTGATATCGGCATCAATCCTTCCAATGACGGCAGAATCATACGTCTTGTTTTCCCTGCTCTTACAGAGGAAAGAAGAAAACAGCTTTCAAAAGATGTTTCTAAATTCGGTGAGGAAGCAAAGGTTGCAATTCGTCAGATAAGACGTGATTGTATCGAAAAAATCAAAACAATGAAAAAGAATTCTGAAATTACTGAAGATGACCAGAAATATGGTGAAGAAAAGCTTCAGAAAATCACAGATGAATTCGTTAAGAGAATTGACGAAATCGCAGACGCTAAAACAAAAGAAATAATGGAAATCTGATTATGGATAAAAAAATTCCTGAATTTGAAGTTTTGCCTCAGCATATCGGCTTTATTATGGACGGTAACGGCAGATGGGCAAAAATGCGTGGTCTTGAGCGGAGTGCCGGTCACAAGGAAGGTGCAAAAACCTTTCGCAGAATAGGTGAGTATTGTGCTGATGTTGGCATAAAGTATGTAACCTTTTATGCTTTCTCCACCGAAAACTGGAACAGACCTAAATCTGAAGTTCTTGCCCTTATGAAGCTTTTTAAAGAATATCTCAGGGAAGGCGATGGACGTCTTGCTGAAAACGATATACGTCAGATGCGACTGAGATTTATCGGCGAACGCGAGGGTCTACCAAAAGACCTTTTAAAGCTCATTGAAAAAGCTGAACGTGCCACTGAAAAATACGATAAGATAACAGTTAACATCGCACTCAATTATGGTGGCAGAGCAGAAATAACTCACGCTGTAAAAGAGATCGCCCGGAAGGTAAAATCCGGTGAAATGTCTGTTGATGAAATAACGGAGGATGTTGTTAATAACAATATCTATACTGCAGGTCAGCCTGACCCTGATATTATTGTCAGACCCAGTGGTGAATACAGGCTTTCCAACTTTATGACCTGGCAGTCTGCTTATTCAGAGTTTTGGTTTTCTGATATTCTTTGGCCCGATTTTACGGAAGCAGATGTTAATGAAATTCTTCTGGATTATCAGAAACGCAATCGTCGTTTCGGTGGTGTATAATATTATATGAGGAGAATGTTGTGAAACAGAGAGTAATAACCGGTGTTTTGTCCGGTATAATATTTATTGGTGCACTTTTGCTTATGAATACAATCGTTTTTCCTGTTTTTGTTGCTTTGCTCAGTGGTATAGCAGTGTGGGAAATTGAAAAAGCGGTTGGATTAAAAAATAAAATGATTATGGCTGTAAGCCTTGTGCTCTCGGCTGCGATTCCGTTCATTGTTCATTTTGAAGTGAAAATGCCAATTGCCGCTTTTGGTGGCGTTTATGTGGTTCTGATGTTTATATTTATGCTTCTTAAATTTGAAACCACAAAATTCGAACAGGCTGTTACTGCAATATTTGCTTCAGTTTGCGTACCGTTTTCATTTTCTCTTATGATTGTTTTCCGCGATATCTATAAGCATTTCGACGGATACACAAAGATTGACGGTATTTATCTTCTTCTTTTTGCTCTTTTTGCAAGCTGGATGACAGATATCTTTGCATACTTTGTAGGTAGCAAATTAGGAAAACACAAATTGTGTCCCAAAATCAGCCCCAAAAAATCTGTTGAAGGTGCTATTGGTGGTGTTGTTGGATCAATTGTTCTCAATGTGCTTCTCCTTTTCGTGTTCAAGAAATTCTTCTTTGAGGGAGAATCAATCCTTTCCTACATAACTGTTGCAATTTTAAGCGTAGTGCTTTCTGTTGTCAGTATGTTCGGCGATCTTGCCGCATCCACAATTAAACGCAATTTCGGTATTAAAGACTTCGGCAAGCTTCTTCCCGGTCACGGCGGTATTATGGATCGTTTTGACAGTGCTTTGTTTGTTATGCCCGTTCTTTATTCCGCAATTTACTTTATTAACGCTTTTTGATTGATTATGAAAACTATAAATTTATTAGGTTCAACAGGTTCAATAGGTGTTCAGACATTAGACGTAGCAAGGGCCCACGGTTATAAAATCGAGGCTCTTGCCGCATTTTCCGATGTAGATGGTATCGAAGCACAGATTCGTGAATTTAAGCCCGAATATGCAGCTCTCGTTGATGAGAACGCCGCAAAAGATTTAAAAGACAGAGTAAAAGACCTTGACGTTAAAGTTTTAAGTGGTCTTGATGGTGTTTGCTTCTGCGGAGCGGAGGCTAAGGGTGAAATTACTCTAAACTCAGTTGTAGGTATGGCAGGTTTAAAGCCTACTCTTGATGCGGTTAATGCAGGTAAAACAATCGCTCTTGCCAATAAAGAAACTCTTGTTGCCGGTGGTCATCTTGTAACTGAGGCTGCAAAAAAGAATAATGTTTCCATTCTGCCTGTTGATAGTGAGCATTCAGCAATTTTCCAATGCCTTTTAGGAGCACCATCCAACAAAGCTCTTAAAAGAATTATCCTTACCGCATCAGGTGGACCTTTCTTTGGGAAAACTAAAGAAGAGTTAGAAAATGTTACTTTAGCAGATGCTTTAAAGCATCCAAGCTGGAGTATGGGTCAAAAAATCACAATAGACAGTGCAACAATGTTCAATAAGGGACTTGAGCTTATTGAAGCGGTGTGGCTTTTTGACGTGAGCCCGCAAATGATTGATATTGTTGTGCACAGAGAGAGTATTGTCCACTCTCTTATTGAATATGATGATAATTCTGTTATTGCACAATTAGGTCATCCGGATATGAGATTGCCCATTCAGTTTGCAATAACTTATCCTGAGCGTTTTGCTTCTCCTGAAAAGCAGCTTGATTTGTGGGAGGTTGGCAATTTATCGTTCTATAAGCCTGATTACGAAAATTTCCCCTGTATGAATATTTGTCGCGATGCCATAACAAAGGGCGGTCTTTTTCCTGCGGCAGTCAACTGTGCCAATGAAGAGGCAAATTTACTTTTCAGACAGGGTAAAATATCATTTAATGCTATTCCTGAGCTTATTTCTCTCGCATCCGAGTATACTCTTAAAAAACAAGACTTTACCTTACAGGATGTTCTTGATACTGATGTT
>JAZNHK010000155.1:0-2090 GCA_045576915.1 Acutalibacteraceae bacterium | reverse complement strand
GTGTTTGTGGTTTGAGGAAATCTATACTGTAGGATTTACTTTTGAAAGAAATATGTTATAATGGTTAAAAAAGGAGGCAACGCCATGTTTTTTCGTGCACAAGTAAAAAAGAAAGCTATAACCTTTAGTTATGATGACGGTGTGGTACAAGATATTCGCCTTATTGAACTTTTAAACAAATACGGTCTGAAATGCACCTTTAATTTGAACTCTGAATTGTTATCTAAAAAAGGTATGCTTATTCGAGACGGCGAGCGTATTGCACATTGTAAAGTACATACGGAAGATGTTAAGTATATTTATGAAGGGCACGAGGTTGCCGTTCACACCCTGACACACCCAAACCTCATAGATTGCGATGATAAAGAGATTATTCATCAGGTTGAAACAGACCGATTGAATTTATCCGAGCTTGTAGGATATGAGGTTGTTGGTATGGCATACCCCTGCGGCGGCGTCGATGAACGAGTTGCAGGTATTATAAAGAAAACCACAGGTGTTAAGTACAGTCGTACCATTACCACAAATAACTGTTTTGATTTGCAAGAAAACCTCTATCGTTTTAATCCCACAGCATATCATTTGGATTTTGAAAACATGATGCAATTAGGCAGAGAGTTTGTGGAACTTAAACCTAAAGAGCCAAAGGTGTTTTATATTTGGGGACATTCCTACGAAATGGATTTCTGTGCAGATTATTGG
Source organism: Acutalibacteraceae bacterium (assembly GCA_045576915.1). Lineage (GTDB taxonomy): Bacteria > Bacillota > Clostridia > Oscillospirales > Acutalibacteraceae > DTU089. The sequence continues at coordinate 1,388 of JAZNHK010000155.1, read as the reverse complement.
GTGAAATTAGAGGAGTTTTTTAAGCTTATCAGCAATAAAGAGGATATTTTTTACGCAACGAACAAAGAAGTTCTTTTATAAAACAAAGCGGCGGAGTGAATTTCACTCCGCTACTTCTTTATACCTATTCATTACACTATGTATTGAGACGCAAAACTTGTCGATTGGTGTCAATGTTGTCAGTGAGGGGTCTCCTTCACGGATTTTTAATGTTCTTCTAATTTCTTTGGGAATCACGATGCTATTATTTGTAAAAGGGGAAGATTTATACTGGCTGTTTTACTTTTGCTTTATGGGCTATATAAATAATATCAGAAGGAGAATATTACACAATGGTTGGGGAAAATGAAAACCATGTTGTTGCGTTTCTTTGATACAATACGTCTTATAGGGTGAAAGGCCCTTTCAGAAAGGAGATAGATAAAATGCGTGATGAGGAAATTATCTCCCTGTACTTTGAACGTAATGAGCAGGCAATACAGGCAACAATAGACGTCTATGGCGGCTATTGCAGAAAAATTGCCGGAAATATTTTGGAAAACCCTGCCGATGTTGAGGAAGTGCTGTCGGATACATGGCTGCGCACATGGAATGCTATTCCACCCCAAAGACCGCAGCATCTGCGGCTTTTTTTGGGGACGATCACCCGAAATTTGTCGCTTTCGGTGTACCGCGCCGGGATGGCACAATGTCGGGGCGGCGGAGAAATTCCGCTTGCCTTGGAGGAACTGTCTGAATGTGTTGGGCAGGATAATGACACGGAAAGAAAACTGGAAGTCAGGGAATTGGGAAGAACTCTGACAGCATTTTTGCGGACAGAACCTCAGAACAGCCGGGTGATCTTTCTTCGCCGGTACTACTATCTGGAAAGCAGCCAGGAAATTGCACAACACTTTGGAATCAGCGACAGCAATGTTCGCCTACAGCTTTCCCGAACCCGTAAAAAGTTAAAAGCGTACTTAGAAAAGGAGGGTTATTTTCTATGAAGACCTATGAACTTATGGAAAGCATCAGCGCTGTGGACGAAGAAATGCTGTTGGAATGTGAAACAGCAAAATATGCCCGCAGGCCAACGGTATATAAGATTCTGCTGGTGGCTGCGATCATTGCGTTGCTTTCAATTACAGCCTTTGGCACAAGCCGTCTTTTCGCGAAGGTGCATGAGGGCAAAATCGTCCCCCACACCTTTCATGTGGAAAGTCTGGTTGCTCAATGGAATGTAACTTACAAAGAGGAATGCAAAGGTTATATATTGACGGCGGAAATCGATACCTACGAAGGTGTAAGTTTGAAACAAAGTAAGTTGAGAAACCAGCTAAAAAAGGGTGCAAAAAGCCAAGCCGTCAAAAACGCGGCTTTTTGGAAGTATTGAAAGCCAATAATCAGGC
>JAZNHK010000154.1:0-5647 GCA_045576915.1 Acutalibacteraceae bacterium | reverse complement strand
CCTTTTACACAGAGGAAAATATTGAAATACCTGAGATTAACGAAAAAATCAAAAACATTCATATAAAGTTAAGTAATAACAATCCATCTGTTGTAACTGCAAATATTCTCCTTACAGATGAGGCGAACGCATTTTATTATGGTACACCAGAAAGAGATATTTACACAAACATTAACAAAAGCCAATATATAAATATAAACACAGCAGGAAATACCCGGAATCTTGGTTTAATTTTTGAAAGCGATGCAGAAGCAATAAATATTGATTCTATTTCCATAAACGCTGAAAGACCTTTTGAATTTTCAATTTTAAGAATTCTTATTGTAGTTGGATTTCTTTGTCTTTTTTATCTTTTCAAGCCATCATCCATACTTTATAAAAAGAAATTAACTGACCACGAATACTCAAAAAACACACTGACGTTTGTACTATTATGCCTTGAATGTGCAATAATTCTTATTCTCGGCTCAATCAATCCGGATTTTATGGGTATAGCCTCAAAGGATTACAACTCATATAAATGGGATGGCAATGGCATCGATTTTGTTGATATTGATTATAGTGCCCATAACCAATACGATGAACTGGCACAGGCATTCCTCAACGGAAAAACATATATAGATAATGATGATGTACCCGAATCTCTGAAAGCCATGAAAAACCCTTATGACACAATCGCCCGTTCAAAGCAATCACAGATAAGCGGCGACTATTACAGATGGGATGTGGCATATTTCAACGGGCACTATTATGTATATTTTGGTATTGTTCCGCTACTTTTAATGTATCTTCCGTTCAGGGCAATCTTTGATGCACCATTCCCATCCGCAGTAGGCATAATGGCTTTTGCTATTATTTTCTCAATAGGTGTTTTAAAGCTTCTGGATTTAATAATCAAAAAGAAATTCAGAAATGTTTCCGTTGGCACATATCTGCTTACCGCTTTAACCTTTATTAACTGCTGCGGTATGACATTCCTTGCAAAACGCCCCGATTTTTACTCCGTTCCCATTATGACCTCTATGGCATTTATCGTTTGGGGTATTTATCTTTGGTTCAAAGGAATAAATCAAGAAAAAAACAAGATTTGGCTCTTCTTTTTCGGGTCTCTTTGTATGGCACTTTCCGTTGGTTGCAGACCACAGGCAGTTTTAATTTGTGCGGTTGCACTACCCTTATTCCTTGGCTATTTCTTCAAAGACTTATTCATTTTTAAAAAGCAAGGTATAAAAGAGCTTATTACCCTTGCCGTCCCCTTTATAGTTATTGCATCAGGCATCATGTACTACAACTATATTCGCTTCGGCTCACCCTTTGATTTTGGCTCTGCTTACAACCTGACAACAAATGACGTTACAAAAAGAGGCTTTTCTTTGGGAAGAACAGGATTAGGAATTTTCACATATCTTTTCCAGACGCCATCATTCACAGCAACCTTCCCATTTATCCGATCAATTGAAATCGAAACCAACTATATGGGAAAAACAATTACGGAAAACTGCTTTGGAGGTCTAATTACAAGCCTACCTATACTTTGGTTTGGTTTTGCTTTATCCAAAGCTAAAAACATTTTGAAAGAAAGAAAAGTTTTTGCACTTACTCTCACCTTTTTTGCAGTAGGCTTTGCACTTGTTATAGCCGATACTCAGGCAGGGGGACTTCTTCAAAGATATTATAGTGATTTTGGTTATATTTTCTTTTCAGGTGTGATTTTTGTTATATATAGCTTATACGAACACAAAGAAAAAGAAACAAATTCCAGTGCATTAAACAAACTTTTATTTATTTCTGCTTTTTTAAGCATTTTTTACTCAATTGCTCTTGCATTTTCCGTATCAGATGTTACAATAGATACAGCGAATCCAACTTTATTCGGCACAGTTCGACACCTTGTCGAATTTTGGATTTAATAAAAAACAAAGGACTAAACACTATGAGAAATCTCAAAAATTCACGTTTCACAAAAATACTTTCCCTTGCTTTAGCACTTATTTTCATTGTGGGCTCTTTCACAGGTTGCGGAGGTAACAAAGAAGATGAACACACAACCGAACCTACAACCGAACCTACAACTAAAACAGAACAAAAAGAAAATGTTATAAGAAATCCGCTTACAGGCGAAACAGGTTACAGCAAAAAACTTCTTAACAAAAGACCTGTTTTCGTAGTAGTTGAAAACCACCCTGATGCAAGACCTCAATGGGGTCTCACCTCATCTGACATCGTTTGGGAAATGGTTGCTGAAGGCGGTATCACAAGAATGCTCCTTATGTATGCTGATGCATCAAGACTTCCCGACAAGGTTGGTCCCATCAGAAGTGCAAGACACTATTTCGTTGACCTTGCAGAAGGCTTTGATGGATGCTTTGTTCATTTCGGTTACAGTCCTCTTGCAAGAACACAGCTTGAAAACCACAAGGTTAACAATGTTAACGGTCTTATAGACGGAAGTTATTTTGCTAAGGATACATCAAGAGGCGTTGCATCTGAGCACACCTGGTACACAACAAAAGAACTTATTCAGAATGCTATTGAAAACAAAGAATACAGAACTGAAATTGAAGATGATTACAAAGCACCCTTCAAATTCAATAGCAAAGCAAAAAATCTTTCTGCACCTTGTAAAAAAGTAACCATCGCATTCTCAGACAGCTACACATACACTTATTCCTACAACGCAGAGAAAAAAGCATATTTCGGAAAACTTGGTGACAACAAATTCGTTGATAGCGAAGGTAAACAGCAGAACTTTGAAAATATCATTATTTGCTATACAACCATATCTTCAATGAATGACTCAAAGGGTCGAGTTGATGTTGATTTTTCTGAAGGCGAAGGCGTTTACATTTCCAATGGTTCTTACACAGATATCACCTGGAAAAAGGGCGAAAGCGATGATATGCTCAAGTTCTACAACAAAGTTGGCGATGAGCTTTCACTTAACACCGGCAGAACCTATATCGCAATTATGGATAGCTCCGCAAAAGCAGACAATATAATTAAATAATTGAAGCAACATAAAATCACTGTACCGTTCATTTGGTACAGTGATTTTTATTTTACTATCTTTTTAAATTCTTCTGTAATTCTTTTTAACAAAAACCGATTTCTTGTAAGACTTACATCATAAAGAATAAACACAATATTTGCCATAACAAGTAATATGGGTATTGTGTATTTACCAAATTCGGTGTATTCATCCCCCGAAACACCAAATACACAAAAGCTTATTGCACCAATAGCAATGACAGAAAGATTAAAAAGTAAAATTTTTAAAATTGAAGCAATAGACTTAGGCAGTTTTTCCAACACATCTTTTATCAACGGATAAAAGCCGAAAAAAAGCGTATATGTCAAAGCCGCCTCTTTATCAGTAAGTAAAAGTAATGATAGAAACGAAGTAGAAAAATATACTCCAAGTGCCCACTTTTTATTGGAAATCTCTTCAATAAAAAGCACAAGAATTCCTGTTACTATAGGTAAAACGTACATAAAAACAGGGATTATGGTAGTCAACATCATAAGAACCACAGAAAGTGCCGTCATCAAACCGCACACTGCGGTATTTTTTGTTTTATTCTTCATATTTAAATATAACCCAACACCGATAATATAACCAAAGCTACAGAAAGCATTGTTATGGCAATACCAATTATCAAAGTAAATTTCCAATGACTTTTATTCAAGAAAATTCTTTTTCTTGGCGTTTCGTCAGAGTAGCGTCCTGCATCACCAAATGTATCTTCAAATCTGTTATATTGGTATTTTTCACCATTCACGTATCGAGGTTTCTGTTGTGGATTATCGTTATCAGTAGTTTTAATATTGTTTTCTTTATCTGACATAAAAATACTCCTTTTAAAGCAACCAAAGCTTATTCAGTTACGGCAATATTATTATCAAAATCCATTATGATATCTCTGTTTATTTCCTGTTCATTTGAACACTCTGAAAAAACTGTGTTCCAGGCAGTATCTGAATCCGCATAGGAGGTGTAATATGTAACCTCCCCATCTTCTGAAACACTAAAAGCAGAAAAGGGCAACTCTGCGTTAATATATAATCCATTATCAAGATAAAAATTAACACCACTTGCAATATGCACTATTTCATCGTAATCAAAAGCATAGGTAAATTCATATCTGCAACTATTACCAGTTATTTTCCCCTCATAGTAGTAGCTATCATCTAAAGCGTTATTGTAGCTGCTTTCATCAACCACATTTTTTGAAAAACTAACAAGTTGGACATCAACAAAAGTGTTTTCCGAAAGAATTTCTGCTGCCATAGTATCGGAAAATATATCGCTCTTTATATGTTCAGGAAGATAGTCATCAAAACCTAAAGAAGTCATTTCAATGCTAAAAGTTTTAAATGACTTGTCAGTATCAACAATTTCGATTGTTGCCTTGTCAACAACTGTATAGAGTTCACTTATATCCTCAACATTTTCTGATACAAATTCGTAATCAGAAGAAAAATCCGAATAATCATTATCATTGAATAAACCTGTTACCATATTCAATAACAGAATCGCACAAAAAATGATAACCCCCGCAATTTTAGAAACATCGCCCTTACCTTTCTTTGACGAAAAGGTTTTGGTTAAATCAGGAATATTGATTTTAGGAAATTTATCGGAATATGTTCCGGTCTTTTCAAAAGTGTTTTGTGGCTGGCTGTATGTAGTTTCTTTTCTTTGAGCATGTGGCTCTGAGCCATAGGTATAGGTAGTGTTCTGATACGATGGTTTGCCGTTTTTATAAATCTCTCCCCTATCATATCTTCTGCTATCAAAGGAAGAACCATGTGTGCATCGTTTTTGAGCAACCGCACCGCAATGTGGGCAAAAAACTTCCTTGCTTTCCTGGTAGAGCTTACCACAACTATCGCATTTTCGCATAAGAACACCCCTTTTCCTATTTTTAATATAAAATTTTATTTTATTATAACTTCATGTCCTGTTCTTGCAGATTCGTAAACAGCATCAAGGATTTTCATAATTTCAACGCCATCTTCTGCAGGAGCTTTACAAGGTGTACCATTAAGAACACAGTCAACGAAATGATTAATTTCTCTGCAGAAAAGTCCATCGAAAGCAAGAGAAGTATCTTTATTGAAGCTCATATCAACAAGATAGCCATTTTCATCTGTGAAAATTTCAACCTGTGGGTCAAGCTTTGCACCTGCTTTTGTACCGAAGAACTGAATATTTCCCTCACCATTTTTAATATTGAGAGAGAAGCTTGCTTCAACTGAAAGAACAAGTCCATTATCAAAACGAATAAGTGCAGTTGCAAGGTCCTCAACATCACAGATATCTTTATCGCCTGCAGAAACAGATGTATAACCCTTGCCATCCTTAATTTCAGGACGATTGAAAAGCTTCTGGAATGTTGCGCCGTAAACCGAAACGGGCTTTGGGTTACCGCAAAGATATCTTGAAAGGTCAATAACATGAACGCCAAGGTCAATAAGAGGGCCGCCGCCTGAACGGGATTTATCACCAAACCATCCGCCGGGGTTACCATTACGGCGAAGATATGTAGCTTTAGCATAGTAAATATCACCGAATTTACCTGCATTTATAAAATCCAGCATAACACCTGCATCGTTACCGTAACGGCGAACAAAACCAATCTGAAGA
>JAZNHK010000153.1:0-14532 GCA_045576915.1 Acutalibacteraceae bacterium | reverse complement strand
AACTAATAAACGAAGTAAATAGAAAACGCGGCAACCCACCACCAAAAATGGTGAGTTAAATCCTCGCTTGGAACATTATTCAAAAGGGAAGTTATGGTAAGTCCACTTGCGGTACCCAAAATTCTTTGTTCGCTATTCGCTCCACAGAATTTTGACCGCTACGCCAACTCACACTCCCTGCATCCGCCACAGGCGGCGGTCGTGTTCCTTGCCCCCTCCCTATTAGCCTAAAGGCAAACAGGGATGATAATAATTGCTCTTTGTTTATTCTTTGCGAAGCTTAATTGTGCATTACGAATTACGCATTACGAATTGCATAGCACAACCCCATGTGCTATTCCCGGTGTGGATTCCTTTTGCATTGATGATGTTGGGGAAAGTAATGCTCCTGTTCCCACAAAAAGGACCTTTTTTAAATCTCCGTTTTTCAGTTTGTTCAGAATATGGGAGCAGACAACGCTTGCAGAGCAACCGCAGCCTGAACCGCCTGAGTGCATATCCTGTTTTTCTAAATCGAAAATCATTGTACCGCAATCCTTGTGAACAGAGGTAATGTCGGTGCAATATTCTTTTCTCATCAATTCTGTTAAAAGTGCCGAGCCTGTTGCACCTAAATCACCCGTTAAAATCAAGTCGTAATCATCGGGTTTTGTGTTAGTGTCTTTGAGAAAATCTCCTATTGTCTGTGCTGCGGCAGGTGCCATTGCCGCACCCATATTGTTTACATCCGTAATACCCAAATCTCTTACAGAGCCGATTATAATCTGTTCAATATGTGGGGCATTTTCCTGATTTTCGGCAACAACTGCTGCACCTGCACCTGTAACTGTCCATTGGCTTGCAGGTGTACGCTGACCGCCATATTCAAGAGGGTAGCGGTACTGCCTTTCTGCGGAGCAGAAATGAGAGGATGCGGCGGCAAGAGCAGTTTTCACCGCACCCGAATCCACGAAAACACCTGCAAGAGCCAATGAAAGAGCCATTGTGGAGCAAGCACCGTAAAGACCCGCAAAGCAGAAGCCTAAATCACGCATATCAAAGGATGAACCGATACACTGATTCAGAAGGTCACCTGCAAAGGCAATCTGGATATCGCTTTTTGAAAGTCCTGATTTTTTTACGGCTGTTTCGATTGTGATTTTCTGCATTTGGGTTTCCGCTTTTTCGAAGGTTTTTTCACCAAAAAACGCATCGTTGCAGGTATGGTCAAACTCCTTGCCTAAAGGACCTTCCCCCTCCTTTTTGCCAACCACCGCACCATAGCCTATAATTGAGGGCTTTGAGGTTAAGTTTATTGTATATTTTCCAATTCTTTCAGGCATAAAATCTTCCTTAATTCAGTATTTATTTTTATTTTTTGTGGAAAATTTTCAGAAATTCATTGAATTAACAGGAATTATTTACTTTTATGAGATTGTATGTTAAAATTAAATGACTTTTTTATTATTCAGAGGTTAGCAATGAAGAAAAAATTTGTTTGGTTGATAAAAGCTTTTGTGGCATTTTTGGTGGCGTTTTCAATAATGACGGGATTTTGCGCTTTTTATTACAATTTACCTGTTCATTTAACTTCCCAGAGTAAAGCAACAGATTACTATTGGGAGAAAAACACTACTTCAATCAGAGCAACAGAAGGCTTTGCAAAGGTTAGCGTTGATGATAATGGTTACGTTAATACATATCCTCAGAAAAGTGAAAAAATTGATGTTCTGGTTATGGGTTCATCTCATACAGAGGGCTTTAATGTGGCTGAAGATGAAAATTATGTTTATTTACTCAATCAAAAATTTGCCTCATCTGATAATGATATGTATGTGTATAATATCGGTACATCCGGTCACACATTAGAGAGGTGCCTTAGAAATCTTGAAAGTGCGGTAAGTGAGTTTGCACCTGAAAAATATGTGGTTATTGAAACAACAAATGTCAGTCCCTCGTTCGTTGAATTAGAGGCACTTCAAAATGGCGAATTGGAATACTTATCTTCCTACGATTCAGGTTTTATTTATTATCTTCAGAAAAGTGATTTGTTCCGCATTTTGTTTTCCCAGTTTTCAAATGTTCTGGAAAATGAAAATTTGCCGAAAATCAAGATTAAGAAAGAAATGTCTGCAAAGAGCGATGTGGAGGAATCCAGGGACGATTATTTGAAAGAATATGAAATTAGCCTTGAAAATGTTTTAGAGAAAAGTAACCTTATAGCCCGCAAAAATAATGTTGAATTGATTTTTGCTTATGTTCCTCACCTGGAAATTGATTATAACGGGGCGGTTGTGGAAAAAGAGCTTGCAGAGGAAACTAAGATTTTTCTGAAACTTTGCCAAAAGTATGATATTGTTTTTCTTGATATGACTGATGCATTTACGGATTATTACAATAAGGAAAATTGCTTGTTGCAGGGCTTTTCCAATACGGGTGTTGGTGTTGGGCACATTAACAAATACGGACACTTTGTTATTGCAGAGGAGTTATATGAATGCATTACGGAGGCGAGTGAGAAATGAATTTTTCCAGTATCAGCTTTGTTGCTTTGTTTACAATCACTTATGCACTTGTTTTGCTTTTTAATTCACAAAAAATTTGCGGAAGAATTTCAGAAAAAAGCCAGCTTAACTGTAAGCACGGAATTTTGTTGTTTGCCAGTTATGTTTTCTATGGCTGGTGGGATTTTCGTTTTTGCTTTTTAATGTTGTTTCTGACTTTTACAGCATGGTTATGTGCAAGATTTATTGAGAAAGAAAAATATGCAAAGATATTTACGATTATAGGTGTCGTTGTGCCGTTAGCTGTTCTTGGCTTTTTTAAATATTTTAATTTCTTTGTTTCTTCATTTTCGAATTTGTTTGGTATTGAAACAACAGGGGCCTTGAGTATAATTCTTCCCGTGGGAATTTCTTTTTATACCTTCCAGTCAATGAGCTATACAATTGATGTTAAAAGAAAGAAAATCGAAAGCCACAATTTTGGTGACGTGGCGTTGTATGTTTCGTTCTTCCCTCAATTAGTGGCGGGTCCTATTGTCAAAGCATCGGATTTTTTGCCACAGCTCAAAAGCAATCACAAGCTGAAGTTGGCAGACTTGGAAAGAGGCATTCAGATTTTTGTTATTGGTGCGTTCAAAAAACTTGTTATTGCAGATAATCTTTCTGTTTTTGTGGACGATGTTTTTGAAAAGCCTTTGGCGTTCTCTTCTTTTTCTGTTATATTGGCAGTTATTTCATATTCAATACAGATTTTTTGTGATTTTTCAGGCTATTCCGATATGGCAATAGGTGTTGCGAAATGTTTTGGTTATAATTTTAAACCGAACTTTAATTTACCTTATGTTTCAAAGAATGTTACAGAATTCTGGAAAAGGTGGCACATCAGCCTTTCTTCCTGGTTGCAGGAATATTTATACATACCTTTGGGTGGCAACAGAAAGGGTGTTGCACGCACCTATATAAATCTTTTGATAACTATGGTGCTTGGTGGCTTGTGGCATGGTGCTAACTATAACTTTATTGTTTGGGGCATTTTCCACGGATTAGCTCTTTGTGTGCACAAATTGTGGATGAAGCACACTAAAAAGAAAGAACCTACTGCAGTAGGTTCAGTTATTTCAGCTCTGTTAACGTATATTTTCATTTGCTTTTGCTGGATTTTTTTCAGAGCAGAAAAATCCGAAGTGGCTCTGGATGTGCTCAGGCGAATTGTTATACCCGCAGATGGTATTACACAAATATATTCATGGTCAGTGTTTTCGATATGTGTTATTGTGGTCTGGTCGGTTGTGTGCCTCGTTAAGTCAAAGAAAAGCTTTTCAAAGAAAATTGACGATTTTTATCCCATATTTGATTTGAGTAAAATAAGCGGATTGGTAATTTTTATCACGTTTGTTTTGTTTGTTTTATGTGTGGCATATACCAACGCAAATCCATTTATATATTTCCAATTTTAAAGATAAAAATGAGTATGGTTTATGAAACTACGGTGTTTTGATTAACTATACTCAACGAAATTTATTTGTTGTTTTTTAGGATGTGAGAGAAAATGGGTAAAATTTTGGCTAAAATAAGAAATCTTGATTCAACACCCAAAATATTACTTGGTGTTGCCACAGCTTTATTTTTGGGACCTTTGGGTATACTGATATTTATTCCTTTATATATTCTTTTGGTGAAATTAAATAGCGGAAATCCAAAAATGTTTGAATTTGAAATTGAAAAGTTTAAACAATATTACGGTGTTCTCAGAAAATATGTTCAGGAAACAAACTCAACAAATCCTATTGTTATTGGCACATACGTGAGTGAATATAAGGGTAAGGCTTTTATGGGTTCACGTTTTATGTCCATTTATGTAAAAGACCTTCCTGACTCAGTTGCTAAAGAGCTTTCTTTTATCGAAAGGGCTGAAATTGAAAATGATGTGTATTTTCAATTTCCTATAAAAAGGAATTATTCCAAAAAAGAAAAGGCTACAATTATCAGAGCTGTTTTAGATTATATTGAAGAAAACTATCCTGCAGACAAAGTGTTTTTTGATGAAACAATACCAAGTGGTATGTCATCGGTGGGATTAAATGAAATTGAGGAGTATTTTAAAAATATATCGGAAGAAGATATTAAGGTCTTGAAAAATTAAGCATAAAAAGACTACGAATTTACCACATGTGGTAATGTTCGTAGTCTTTGTTTTAAGGAGCTTGTTTAATTAAAGAATATCATCAAAAAGTCTGATGTTTTTCTTTTCAGCTTTTAACTCGCCGTTCTGGATTTTTTTGATTATTTCAACTATGCGGTCGTTGATGGGGGTGGGTACATTGTGCTTTCTGCCGAATTCGCATACAACACCATTGATTGCATCAACCTCACAAGGTTTACCTTTCTTAAGGTCCTGAAGCATTGAGGGCTCAATAAGGCGGTGCTTTTTCATTGCGATGGGAAGAAGCTTGCAACCTAAAGCACGTTTAAGAGCCCCTTTGTAGTAGAAAAGACCAACGATGTTTTTGCCCTGTACAGGTGCGAATTCTGTACCTGTTGCGTGTCCAACATCAATACATTCCTTCATACAACGGATGGCAACCTTCTGAGCGTCCTTATCCTCAGAAACATCACCGAAAACGCCACCAACAACTGTGCCGAGACCTGAGAAGGTTGCATTGATAAGAAGCTTTGACCAACGAGCACCCATAAGGTTTTCTTCCTCGTGAACAGGACACATAAGTTCAAGCAAATCTTTAACCATTTTTACCTGCTCGTCTGTAATTCCCTCTAATTTGCCCATATGGAAGGAAAGGCTGTCAGGTGCACTTGTAAGCTCACAAACGCCGGGTTCAATGAGTGCTGCACCCCATTCAACGGCACAACCCATTGTGTGGTTTGCACCAACGATTTCAGCAATACCAGGCTCGGGAATACCATTCTGAAGAGTTACAATAACACCATTATCGCTAAGGAAGTCCTTGAGCATTGTAACAACATCCTTGTTGAAAAGCTGTTTTGTGAGAAGGACAATAACATCATATTTGCCTTCCATCTGGTCGGGAGTAATGGCTTTAACGGGAACTGTCATATCAACAGTACCTATGATTTTTGCACCTTTTGAGTTGAGGATTTCAACGTGTGCCTTGTTTCTGTTAATAAGGTCAACCTGACCGCCGTTTTTTGTGATATATGCACCGAGAACAGTACCAAGAGAGCCTGCACCATAGATTGCATTTCTGCTCATAATAACAAATCCTTGTTAAAAATTTAATTATGTTCCTAATGATAATATCATACAGACCTGATTAAATCAACATATACTATTGATTTTTTTGTTTACATTACTATAATATAGGGTGTTACAATGCTTGTGTTATTTGAGGAAAGGGGTGATGCTCTTGAAAGAAAGAAATTATGGCATTGATTTTTTACGCATACTTTCAATGTTTATGGCTGTTGTGTTGCATGTTCTGGGTCAGGGCGGTATTCTTGATGCTGCGGTTCCCGGCAGCACTAATTACTGGGTTGCCTGGTTTCTGGAAGTAGCTATGTACAGTGCGGCGGACTGTTTTGCTTTAATAAGCGGTTATGTTTTGTCGGTTAAGAATACAAGAGTGTCCTCAATTATGTCATTATGGTTTCAGACGTTGTTTTACTCTGTTGGCATAACAGTTTTGTTTTTCTTCTTTTGTCCCGAGGCGTCAATATCAAAAACGGATATTCTCATATCTGCTTTTCCCCTTATAACAAAGCGTTATTGGTATATTTCTTCATATTTCGGAATGTATATTCTTATACCCGTATTAAACGTGGCTCTTCTTAATGTGAAACGGCAAACTATGGAAATTGTATTTATGGGTATGGTATTTGCTTTCGGTGGCTTCTCGCTGAAATTTGACCCCTTTAATATAGGCGGTGGCTGCAGTGTTATGTGGTTGTGCTTGCTGTATTTGTTGGGCGGTTATTTCAGAAAATATGATGTTGTTTCAAAAATCCGTGGTGCAAAAGCTTGGCTTTTATATGGTTCTATGACTGTTGTGACATTTTTATCGAAATTTGTTATAGAAGCTTTTACAAATCTGACTGCAAGGAGCGAGGACTATGCAACACTTCTGGTGAGCTTTGTTTCTCCTACGGTTTTGTTGGCAGGGGTTGGTTTGTTCTTTGGGATAGTGCGATTGAAATTCCCCAAACCCGTAAAAAAGGTGATTTCTGTTTTATCACCTGCTACATTGGGTGTTTATTTAATCCACGTTTGCGGACCTGTATGGAACAATGTTTTTAAAGGTTTTTCAGCGGATTTTGTAAATTACGGTCCTGTGAAAATGGTTTTGCTGGTATTTGCTTGGTCGGCTGCAATTTATCTTGCTTGTTCTGTAATTGAGCTTGTAAGGATGTATTTGTTCAAAAAAATGAAAGTGGATGAGCTCTGTTCTTTAATCGGAGATATATTCAGAAAAATCATAAACAAAGCATCTGCGAAATATGAAAAAAGCAAAATTCACATATCAAAATAAGCGTTGACGGGAGGATTTTCTCTCGTCAACTTTTTGTTATCCAATAAATAAGTCCGTAAAGGCTGGCGGCAGAGCATCCGTAAACAATAACAGGACCTGCAAGGTTGAACATTTTTGCACCTGTGCCGAGAATTTTGCCCTCTGCACTGAATTCAACTGCAGGGGAAACAACTGAATTTGCAAAGCCCGTAATAGGTACGGCTGTGCCTGCACCTGCGTGTTTTGCGATTTTGGCAAATAGACCTGAGCCTGTTAAAACAGCGGTGATTACAATAAGTGTTACAGGTACGGCAAGCTTGACCTGGGTTTCGGTCAAGCCAAGATTTGTATAAATCGTTCTTAAAAGCTGTCCGAAGCAACAAATTGACCCACCAAATATAAAGGCTAAGATACAGTCTTTTAAAATAGGGGATTTGGGGGTTGTTTTGCTGACGAGTTGTTGGTATTGTTGGTTGTTCATAAAAAACTCCTTTTTTAAGTGCAAAATGCAAAATGCAAAGTGCAAAATGAAGGGGAAGCTTCGCTTCCAAATATTATAAAATCTTCGCAAACCGATATATTTTTAACACAATTAACTTTATACTAATGATGAAAATTAAGAACAAATAAGTTTTTATTTCAATTAATTTTTATAATTGCGTCGCAGACCCGACATTTTGCGTTTTGCATTTTGCACTTTGTATTTATTATTTGCCGATATTTTTAGCATTATTTTATTTTATATTCATTGATTATTTTTAAAATATATTGTATAATGAATTTACAAAATGTACCTGACAAGAAGGTTGTTCTTTTAGAATTTCCTGAAAGGGAAGGGACGGGAATATAAGTTAAGAGTGAATAGTGAAGAGTGAAGAGGTAAGGGTTTGCGTTACTTTTACGAAGTGTAATCTTTACGGGGCAACCCACCACCGCTGACGCGGTCCCCCTCCCTATTTCATCAAAGATGAAACAGGGATGATAAGAATTGCTCTATCTTTACTCCTTGCGAAGCTCATTTTGCATTTTACCGTACCCTTATTATATCAGGGTGCGGTGATTTTGTTTTAAAGTGCTAAGTACTAAATGCTAAATGCTAAATGCTATTTGCTATCTGCTGGCATCTGGCATTTCGTATTTGAAAAATTTTGAACAAGGTGATAAACTATGGCATCTCGTGTTGGTGTAATAAGTATTATTGTTGAAAACAGCGAGTCTGTTGCAGAGCTTAACACAATTTTACACAATTACGGCGAGTACATAATCGGCAGAATGGGTATTCCTTATCGGCAAAGGTCCATAAGTATTATAAGCGTGGCGATTGATGCACCTCAGGATATTATTTCTGCACTAAGCGGTAAAATTGGTAATCTGAAAGGTGTAAGTGCAAAAACTGTGCTTTCAAATGTGATAAGCGATGGATAATCTTTATAATCTTGCTGATAAACTTATAAAAAACCATTCTCTTACCCTTGCCGAGTATGAGGATTTGATATTAGGGTATTCTAAAGGCTTGGCGGAATATCTGAGAGAAAATGCGGAGAAGGTTCGCAAGGATATTTACGGAAATCAGGTTTTTGTTCGCGGTCTTATTGAAATAAGCAATATCTGTAAAAATAACTGTTTGTATTGCGGTATTCGTGGTGGTAACCAAAATTGCCATAGATACCGCCTTACGCCTGAGGAAATTATGGAGTGCTGTGTTGAGGGTTATGCTTTAGGCTTTCGTACCTTTGTTTTGCAGGGTGGCGAGGATGCATTTTACACAGATGAAATTCTTTGCGGTTTAATTTCGGATATTAAAAAGCGATTCCCTGATTGTGCGGTAACACTTTCCTTGGGTGAGCGAAGCCGTGAAAGCTATCAAAGGCTTTTTGATGCAGGGGCGGACAGGTATCTTCTTCGCCATGAAGCTGCAGATAAAGAGCTTTATGAAAAACTGCATCCGCAGGAAATGTCCTTTGAAAACCGAATGGAATGCCTTAAAAATCTTAAAGAAATCGGCTTCCAGACAGGTTGCGGTTTTATGGTCGGTGCACCATACCAGACTGCAAAGCATATTGCAAGGGATTTGAAATTTATTGAAGAATTTAAGCCCGATATGTGCGGTATAGGGCCGTTTATTCCTCACAAGGACACAATTTTTGCAAAAGAAATTGCAGGGTCAGCGGATTTGACCTGTTACCTGCTTTCTATAATCCGACTTATTCAGCCGAACATTCTTTTACCTGCTACAACGGCACTGGGCACAGTTAAGGATGACGGCAGAGAAAAAGGGATTCTTTCCGGTGCAAATGTTGTTATGCCAAATTTGTCGCCTGAAAGTGCAAGGAAGAAATATGAGTTATATAACAATAAACTGAATACAGGTGTGGAAAATGCTTTTCATATAGAGGAATTGAAAAAGAAAATGGAAAGTATTGGGTATGAGGTTGTTGTTTCAAAAGGCGATGTTGTAAGAATAGGGTGAAGAAAGAGCGAAGCCTATCATCCCTATTTGCTTACGCACAGGGATGATAGGGCTTCGTAATACTTTTACTTTTTGAAAGGACTTTTTACTATGGCAATTTATGACGTTAAATCTTTAAAAGCAGAGGAATTCATCAACGATGGTGAAATTCTTGAAACTATAAAATACGCTGAGGAAAATAAGAATAATATTGAGCTTATTGACAGTATTCTTGAAAAGGCTAAGCCTAAAAAAGAGGGTAACGGGCTTCATTGTACAGGGCTTTCTCACAGAGATGCGGCGGTGCTCCTTGCTTGTGATATTCCTGAAAAGGTTGAGGAAATGTATAAGCTTGCTAATCAGATTAAGCAGGATTTTTACGGCAACAGAATTGTTATGTTTGCACCTCTTTACCTTTCAAACTACTGTGTGAATGGCTGTGTTTACTGTCCTTATCACCTGAAAAACAAGCATATTGCCCGTAAAAAGCTTACTCAGGAAGAGGTTAAGGCAGAGGTTATCGCTTTGCAGGATATGGGTCACAAGCGTCTTGCTATTGAAGCAGGAGAGGATCCAAAAAACAATCCTCTTGAATATATACTTGAATGTATCAAAACCATTTACAGCGTTAACCACAAAAATGGTGCTATTAGACGTGTTAATGTTAATATTGCCGCAACTACTGTTGAAAATTACAGAAAGCTCAAAGATGCCGGTATCGGTACATATATTCTTTTCCAGGAAACATATCACAAGGAAAGCTACCTTGAGCTTCATCCCACAGGACCGAAGCACGATTACGATTACCACACAGAGGCTATGGACAGAGCTATGGAGGGTGGTATTGATGACGTTGGTCTTGGTGTTCTTTTCGGTCTTGAGAGATATATGTATGAATTCATTGGTCTTCTTATGCATGCTGAACACCTTGAGGCAGTACACGGCGTTGGTCCTCACACAATAAGTGTTCCCCGTCTTAAAAGAGCGGACGATATTGACCCCGATGCATTTGATAACGGCATCAGTGACGAAATGTTCAAAAAGATTATTGCTTGTATCAGAATTGCTGTTCCTTACACAGGTATGATTATTTCTACCCGTGAAAGCGAAAAGGTAAGGGGAGAGGCATTACATCTTGGCATTTCACAGATAAGCGGTGCGTCCCGTACATCTGTTGGTGGTTACACAGAGGAGGAGCGTCCTCACGATTCTGAGCAATTTGATGTTTCTGACCAGAGAACTCTTGACGAGGTTGTGCGTTGGCTTATGGAAAATGGACATATTCCATCATTCTGCACTGCTTGTTACCGCGAGGGCAGAACAGGTGACCGCTTTATGAGCCTTTGCAAAACAGGTCAGATTCTTAACTGCTGCCATCCCAATGCTCTTATGACTCTTACAGAATATCTTGAGGACTACGCTTCACCCGAAACAAAGGAAATCGGCTACAAGCTTATTGAAGAGGAGCTGAAGAAAATTCCTAAAGATAAGGTAAGAGAAATTGCCGAAAGCAATATAAAGGATATTAAAAATTCCAACAGACGTGATTTCAGATTTTAATTTAGTGGGTGAAAGCTATGAGTTTGAATGAAACTGTTTCTGCCGAAAGAGTGCATATTGGCTTTTTTGGTATGAGAAATGCAGGTAAATCCAGCCTTGTAAATGCAGTTACAGGGCAGAGCCTTTCGGTTGTTTCTGATGTTCTAGGCACAACAACCGACCCGGTCAGAAAGGCTATGGAGCTACTGCCTTTAGGTCCTGTTGTTATAATTGATACACCCGGCTTTGATGACGAGGGCTACCTCGGTGAAAAGCGAGTTGAAAAGACCAACGAAATTCTTGCGAGAACCGATGTTGCAATACTTGTTGTGGACTCCGTCAAGGGTATTTCAAAGGGCGATGAAGAGCTGGTTGAGGCTTTTAAAAAGCGAAATATCCCCTATATTATTGCCTATAACAAATGTGAATTGCTTACAGAAAAAGCGGAGTTGAAAGATAACCAAATCTATGTAAGTGCTGTTGAAAACACTAATATTTTTGAGCTGAAAGAAAAAATCGGCAGTCTTGCTAAGACTACCGAAAAGAAAAAATATGTGGTTTCTGATTTAGTAGAAAAGGGCGACATTGTTGTGCTGGTTATCCCTATTGACGAAGCTGCACCAAAGGGCAGACTTATTCTGCCTCAGCAAATGACAATACGTGATTTGTTGGATAAAAATTGTACTGTTATGGCGTGTCAGGATACGGAGCTTTCCGATACACTAAACGCCCTTGCAAAGAAACCGAAGCTTGTTATAACCGACTCCCAGATATTCGGAAAGGTTGCAAAAATTGTGCCTGATGATATACTTCTTACATCATTTTCCATTCTTATGGCACGATACAAGGGTGAATTAGATATGCTCATAAAGGGTGCAGAAAGGCTTTCTGAAATTAAGGATGGTGACAAAATTCTTATAAGTGAGGGCTGCACCCATCACAGACAATGCAACGATATAGGAACGGTTAAAATCCCCAATATGATTAGAAAATTTACAGGGGCAGAGCCTGAATTTTCGTTTACTTCGGGTGGCGATTTTCCGCAGGATTTAAGAGAGTTTTCGCTTATTGTTCATTGTGGCGGTTGCACCCTTAACGAAAAGGAAATGAAGCACCGAATGAATCTCGCGAATGAACAGGGTGTGCCTATGGTGAATTATGGGGTTGCGATTGCGGAGATGAGTGGGATACTTGAAAAAAGCTTGCAACTTTTTTCAGTGAATAGTGAAGAGTGAATAGTGAAGAGTGAATAGTGAAGAGTTTCGGGGAAGCTTCGCTTCCAAACATTATATTTAGAAAGAGTGCTTTAAATGAATGTAATAGTTTGTATTGATAAAAACGGTGGAATGGCATTTATGGGTAAAAGGCAGAGTATGGACTGCGTTCTGCGTGAAAAAGTCCTTGGAATTACAAGTGGCTCAAGGCTTCTTATGAACTCATATTCTGCCAAGCAGTTTGAAAATACTGATGGCATTGTTGTTGACGATAACTTTTTAAACAATGCAAATCAGGGTGATTTCTGCTTTGTTGAAGATAGAGAAATAACAAGCGAAAATGTTGAATGCTTTTATATTTTTAATTGGAACAGAAAATACCCGGGTGATTTGTTTTTTAATGTTGACCTTAAAGCAGAGGGCTTTAAGAAAATAAAAAAAGAGGAATTCCAAGGGAACTCTCACGATAAAATTACTTTAGAAATCTATTCAAGGTGATTGCTATGAAAATGAACAATAAGTTGAAATCACTTTTATCAATTCTTTGTCTGATTGCAGTTTTGTTTTCTGTATTTTCAGGCTGTGATTCGGAAAATGTTACTGAAACCACAACGGAAATTGTTGAAACAACACCTGAAAATCAGATAGCAGGGAATGAAACCGAGGAAGAGGTAACCGACATTTCGGAAGCCGAAAAGACGGAAGAAAAAACTACCGAAAAAGAAATCCAAAAGGTAAATAAGCCTGAGAGCGTTGGTGATGATAACAGTAAGGCTGTGTTGTCGGATATTCCTGAATACTCGGGCAGACCCTATGTTGTTATAAATGACAATATTCCCTCGTTCAATAAGTATGAGTTAACCACAAAGGGCTATGAAACCTATGCTTCTCTTGACTCTTTGGGTCGTTGTGGTGGTGCGGTTGCTTCCTGCGGACGTGAGATTATGCCAAGGTCCAATGAGGAAAGAGGCAGTATCAGTGCAGTTAAGCCCAGCGGTTGGGTTCAGGCACAATATGACTGCGTTTCAGGTAAATATCTTTACAACCGTTGCCACCTGATAGGTTGGCAGTTATCTGCAGAAAATGCAAACAAAAGAAATCTTATAACCGGCACACGGTATATGAACACCGAGGGTATGCTCCCCTTTGAAAATATGGTTGCCGACTATATCAAGGAAACCAACAACCACGTTGCATACAGAATTACACCCATTTACGACGGCAACGACCTTGTGGCAAAGGGTGTGCAGATGGAAGCATATTCCGTTGAGGATGAGGGCGAGGGTATCTGCTTCAATGTTTTCTGTTATAACGTTCAACCGGGTGTTGGAATTGATTATTCAACCGGCAGAAGCTGGGCAACAGGCGGAAATAAAGAGACAACTAAAAAGCCGGTAGTCGTTGCATCTGCTGAAACAACGAAAAAACAGGTGGAAGAAACGAAAAAGCCTGTTTCTTATGAAACTTATGCTTATAGCGCCAAAAGTGATAAATTCCATTACCCAAGCTGCAGGTATGCAAAGCAAATAAAGACGGAAAATTATTGTGAATATACAGGCGACCGACAAGGTATGATTGATAAAGGCTATCAGCCTTGTGGTGGTTGTAAGCCGTAAAAAAGAAAACGATATTCGAGTTGAAATGAATTCGAATATCGTTATTTATTTGTGTTATTTTTGCGAAACTTATCATCCCTGTTAGCCTTTAGGCTAATAGGGAGGGGGACCATCGCTTGCGATGGTGGTGGGTTGCCCCGTTCCTGTTTTACTTCGTTGATTAGGGGAGTTGTTCTTTAAACTCCACCTCAACACTCAATCCCAATTCTTCTGCTCTTTCACGGCAAGCATTTGTAATTGTGTGTTCGGCTTCTCGTATGTGTTTATTTATATCGCTATTGTAAAAATGCAATAGTTTATAACCTGAATCATTTAAAAACTTTTCTCGCCTTATTTCGTATTTTTCGTTTTCTTTCCAGAAATGTTGTTCTCCATCAATTTCTATTATCAATTTCAATTTGGGACAATAAAAATCAACTATATAACAACCAATTGTTTTTTGTCTTATAAATCATGGCTTTATGTGTTTGAGTAATATGTGCCACAGTTTATTTTCTTCTTCTGTGGGTTCTTTTCTCATTTTTCGTGCTCTGTCAATTATTTCGGGGGTGGTGTTCATTTTTTACACTCCTTTTACAAAGGGTAGAGGGTTAGCTCATTGAGAACTGCGTTACTTTTACGAAGGGTAATCTTTACGAGGCAACCCACTAAGGGTTGCATTACTTTTAGAAAGGGTAATCTTTACGGGGCAACCCACCACCAAAAGCTGATGCTTTTGGTCCCCCTCCCTATTTTGCTTCGCAAAACAGG
>JAZNHK010000152.1:0-33844 GCA_045576915.1 Acutalibacteraceae bacterium | reverse complement strand
CCTTTTCAAAATCTATTCTCAACAACAATAGAATTATTGCAGATAATCCTCTTATTCCGGAGGGTTATATCTATAAAATGAATTTTGAGGAGTTGGAGAAAATTGCTTCTCAAGATGATGTTAAATTAATGCTTCTTTGCAGTCCCCATAACCCCGTTGGCAGAGTGTGGACTAAAGAAGAGCTGAAAAGGGTAGGAGAAATCTGCTTTAAAAATAATGTGGTTTTAGTAAGCGACGAAATTCATTTTGACCTTGTAAGAAAAAATCAGGAGCATATTGTTATAAATAATGTGGATGAAAGCTTTGCTCGAAACACAGTTATTTGTACCGCAGTGAGCAAAACCTTTAACCTTGCAGGTCTTGGTACTTCCAATATCATTATCGCCGATAAAGACTTAAGAGAAAAATTTCAAGAGCAACTTGCCGCAGATGGTTATAGTTGCATCAACTGTGTTTCACGTCCTGCAACAATTGCCGCATATACAAATTGCGACTATTGGATTGATGGCGTGAATGAATATATTGAAGAAAACATAAAGCTTATAAAAGATATATTAAAGGACGTTCCGCAGATAAAAATTTATGATTGTCAGGGTACATACTTAATGTGGCTTGATATGAGAAAACTCGGAATGACGGATGAAGAGCTTGATTTGTTTTTGCAGAATGAATGTAATATAATTCAGGACCCCGGTTTCTGGTTCGGTGAAAACGGCAAAGGCTTCACAAGGCTCAATGTAGCTTGTCCCCGAAGTGTACTGGAAAAATCAATTACAACATTAAAAAATCAAATTTTAAAAAGAGCGTGATTCAGTATGAAAAAAATCGTATCTGTTGTTGTATGCGTTTTGCTTTTGGTAAGTGCAGTTTCTTTTTCTGCCTTTGCAAAATCAGAAGCAACCGAAACAACAGAATTTGTTCTTGAAATTGATGTGAATAAAAGATATACCGATATTGTTGATGATACATCTGTTTCCGAAAATGAGTATGGTACAGAAAAGGGTATAAACAAGCCTGTTTATATAGGTGTTCTTGTAGCGGCATTGGTTGTTAGTGTTGTTATACTTGCAGTTTCTCTTAAAAAAGTGCCTAAAGAAGAGGATATTGATATTTCCGGAAACAACAAGATTAAAAAAGATAAAGAGGAATAAATTCCTATGAGGAAAATTTTAAGCAGAACACGTGCCGCAGTTGATGATTATAAAATGATACAGGATGGGGATAAAATTGCAGTAGGCGTTTCAGGCGGAAAAGATTCGGTAATGCTTCTAAAGGCTTTGTGTGATTTAAAGCGTTTTTATCCTGCAGAATTTCAGATTGTTGCCATAACCCTTGATATGCGTTTTGATAATCAGGACGGGGATTTTTCACCCATTAAAAAAATGTGTGATGAATACGGCATAGAGTATGTAATACAAAAAACAGATTTGTATGAGATTATTTTCAATATAAGAAAAGAAGAATCGCCTTGCTCACTCTGTTCAAGAATGAGAAGAGGGATTCTTCACGATACAGCAAAACAATTGGGCTGCAATAAAATTGCCCTGGGGCATCACCTTGATGATGCGGCAGAAACATTTATGATGAATCTGCTTATAGAAAGTCGCATAGGTTGTTTTGCCCCTGTAACATACCTTTCAAGGCGAGATATAACTATGATAAGACCTCTCATATATGTTCGCGAAAGTGCTGTGGAACAAGCCGTGGAAAGGCTTGAACTGCCCGTTGTAGAAAGTAAGTGTCCGGCTAACGAGCAAACAAAACGAGAAGATGCAAAAATCCTTTTGAGAAAGCTTTCTGAAGAATATGGCGACGTTCCTGAAAGGATTGTAGGTGCAATGCAGAGGGCAAGTATTGACCGTTGGAATGTTGAATAAACAAATCGATTTATAAGAAATAGAAAAATATTTCTTTAATAGTAAGAATATTGAAACTAAAGGAGACAAAAGTGAATAAGCAGAAAAATGTAATGCTGACGATTACAGAAAAATGTAATTTGAATTGTACATATTGTTTTGAAACAAAGAAAAGAAATAGATCAATGGAATTCGAAACAGCAAAGAAAATTATTGATGCTGAAATGATTGAATCAAATGAGTATGAAGAAATATTATTTGATTTTATGGGTGGCGAACCTTTTGTAGAATTTGAGTTGATGCGCAAAATTTGTGAGTACACATGGTCGAAAAAATGGCCTAAGAAATATTTGTTTTTTGCTTCAACTAATGGTACTTTAATAAAAAATGAGGTTCAGGATTGGCTTAGGTTACATAAAGATAAGTTTGTTTGTGGTCTGAGTCTTGATGGAACTAAGGAAATGCATGACAAAAATCGTTGTAACTCATTTGATGATATAGACATTAGTTTTTTTGTTGAAACATGGCCTTTACAAGAGGCAAAAATGACGGTAGCTCCGGAAACAATTCCTCAGTTGTATGATGGTATAACATTTATCCATAATCTTGGATTTAAACTTAAAACTAATTTAGCCTATGGTCCGGATTGGCGTGGCGAAGAAATTAAGCAAGCTTATCAACTGCAGTTACAAAAACTGATTGAT
The DNA here is from genome assembly GCA_045576915.1 of Acutalibacteraceae bacterium. GTDB lineage: Bacteria > Bacillota > Clostridia > Oscillospirales > Acutalibacteraceae > DTU089. The sequence continues at coordinate 31,284 of JAZNHK010000152.1, read as the reverse complement.
TTCTATACAGAAAATGACAATATTGAACCAACCTCATTACTTAATGTTGATTTAAGTTCTGTAGCATATCCCAAAGAACCGTTAAGGAAATGGTGCGGTATGGGAGGTCAGATGGTTGCCTACGACATTGATGGTAAAAAATATCCTTGTCATTTTTTCCAAGAAATGTCTTCGAATGGTATGCCAGTAGATGATGTCTGGAATGTTGATTATTCTACCATACATCAATCTGAAAATAATCCTTGCAGAAAATGTATTTTGAAAAACTCCTGTCCAACATGTTACGGATATAATTATTCAATATCCGGAAATTACTGTGTTAAGGATCCTGCAATGTGTGAATTAAATAAATTGGCGGCTGTCGCCACTTCAACACTATCATTCAGAAAAATGAAAAGAAAATACAATAATGACTTTTCAAAAATTTCAAAAAGTGATGAAGAAATTATTAAAGCCGTATGCTTAGTTCAGCAAGCTGCTGAAACTGGGATTTGGAATATAGATTGAGAGGAGGGAATATGATGGACAGCATTAAAATGAATGCAGAAGAAATTCAGCAGGTTATCATTCTGGCTGGTTTGATAAATCTTCCTGAGAAACAACCTGTAGGCTGTGAAATTGTTGGCTGTAAAGGTTGCGAAGGCGGATGTGCTTCAGCGATTTGTGCAAATTAACTTATTATATTTTTGAGAGGAACATATTTGTGTTGTATGTTGTCTCTCTATAAAACTTAACATGGTAAATGGCGTCGGTTTGTTTCAAATCGACGCCATTGTCATTGTGCTTTCATCAAAGACAAAATCACCGTAAGGGGGGCCTTACGGTGATTTTTATAAAGTATTAATTGGGTTTTTATGAAACCGAAAATGAAATTTCCAAATTATTGCAATCACTTTTTAATGAATGTAAATTTGTTTTTACAATCGGTACAAAAACACTCAACTCAGTGTTTTTTAATATCCGAATCCGTTACCAAAATAACTGCTGAATGGGTCAGTTGTTTGTTCTTGCTGGGGTGTGGCTGTTTCGCCTTTATCTTCAACTAATTCAACCTTTGCGTCAAATTTATTGCTAACTGCACCGGAGTTGTTGAGTCTGCAAACAGTAAGCGTGAGCTTGTCACCAACATTGCTGTTTTCGATTTCTTCAAGGAGAATATCGGTAGAATCAAGATTTTTGCCGTTGACTGCGGTGATAATATCGCCAACCTTAATTCCTTGTTTTGCAAGGTCGCTGCTTTCTGTCATAGCTGCAATAACAATTGAACCATATGGAAGATTGTTTTTCCAGGCAATTGCAGAATAGGTGTAATCACTTGCAACAGTATAGTATGAGATGCCTAACATAGGTCTGTTTGTAACATAGCCGTTAGCAACAATATCTTCATAAATTTTAATCATTGTATTTGAGGGAACAGAGAAGCCCATTCCTTCGTAATTTGTGTCAGTAATCTTTGATGAGTTAAGACCTATAACCTGACCAAATTCATTAAGAAGAGCACCACCGGAGTTACCGGGGTTAATAGCCGCATTGTGCTGAATACAAGGAAGGTCGTAAGCACTGGCACTTGAAGCAACAGGTCGGTCAATGGCACTGATGATACCGTTTGTGAATGAACCGAAGAAAACTGTTCCGCCGGGATTACCGATTGCATAAACCTTCTGACCAACATTGAGCTTGTCAGAGTTACCGAAGGTTGCGGCTTTAAAACCTGTTTTATTTACGCGAAGAACACCGATATCAGTTTTTGAGTCGAAGCCAACAATTGTTGCATCAACCTCAGTTTCGTCGCTGAACTGAACCTGTACGCTCACACCCTGGTCGGAAATAACGTGAGCGGCAGTGATGATGTAGGTGTTTTCTTTCTTTTTATCTTCGCCAACAATAATACCTGAACCCTCGCCAACCTTTTGATTCTGTGCATAAACAATAACACCGACATTGATTTCTTTTGCTTCCTGGTAAATCTGTTCAGGTGTCATTGTGCCTTTACCGGAATATTCAGAGAAAGAAATGGGGGAGTCCTCAGTGTTAGCGGTAGCCCCTTCATTTTTATTTTTATTAGAGCCTTTATTGTTATTTTTATCGCTTTGCTCGGTTTTTGTAGAGTTATCGTTTTCGTTTGAAACAGAAATTCCAACTGCAACAGATGCAATAACGATACAAATGCAAATAAGTGCAACAAAGAAGTTTTTGCCTTTATTTTTCTTGTTCTGTGGTCTTTGCACGGGGGTGTTATAGGGCTGTTGTGAATAAGGGTATTGCTGTGTATTGTATTGGTTAGCACCTGAATTATATGGTGCTGATGCGTAAGGATTGGGGCTGTTATATGCACTATTAGGTGTGCTGTTGTATGCAGGTGTACCCATAGGCATTGAACCCATTGGTGCTGAACCAAATCCGGGCACAGCTCCCATAGGTGGTGTGCCCATAGGTGGTGTTTCTGTGCGGGTTGGAGTAGGTTGAGCTTCTTGTACCGGGGTAGGTTCCAAAGGTGCTACAGGCTGCTCTGTGGGTGTGCTTGGGGAATTCTCTTCACCAAAGATGTTGTTTGAATTGAAATTTTCGTCCATTTATATGCCTCCAGTGGTGATATTTCACCATCAGTATATTATTTTGGTAATTTAACCATAAATCTTGTGAAATTATCGGGCTCGCTTTCAACAGTAATAGCTCCACCGTGAAGATCAACTATACTCTTGACAAGGAATAATCCGAGTCCGGTGCTTTTTACATCGGTGCTTCTGGATTCATCAACCTTGTAAAATCTTTCGAAAACTTTTCCGATATCCTTTTCGGGAATACCTTTTCCGCTGTTGGTAACAGAGAAATAGGTGTATTTTTTATCTGTGGCAGCGTTGATTATAATTTTGCCACCTTCATTTGTGAATTTAACTGCATTATCCACAAGATTGTATATTACCTGGTCAATCATAGCCGCATCTGCTCTCACTGTGGCCTGCGGCAAATCTTCAAAGCCTTGTACATCAATATTCTTTTTTGATACGAGTTGCTCGAAGCCAAGGAAAGTGGTAACAATTTTCTGTGAAATATCAAATTGCTCAAAGGTCAGGTTTGCATTACCCGTTTCAATTTTGGAAATGTTGAGCATCATTGTAACCATTTTTGATAATCGGTTTATTTCAGAAGAAACAATTTCCAGATAATAATTCTGCTTCTCCGGTGGTATTGTTCCGTCAAGAATACCGTTAATAAATCCACCAATGGTTGTCATAGGTGTTTTGAATTCGTGAGAAACGTTGGCAACAAAGCTTCTTCTTGAGTTTTCGAGTTGTTCAAGTGAGGTTGCCATTGAATTAAATTTTGTAATGAGTCCTGCCAATTCATCGTTTGATTTTAATTCAGGGACTTTATATGAAAAATCGCCTGACGAATAGCAACGGGTTGCATTTTCAAGGTTTCGGATTGGTTTTGCAATTCTTTCTGTCATAATATAAACAGCAATCGTAACCAGAATGAGTGATAGCCCTGCTGCGAAAAGAAACATTTTCAACATGGTTTCAATATTTCTTACCAGCGTATCTTCAACGGGGGCGGAAACAACCGCAACACCTGTGAACTCATCATCTATTATTATGGGTTCCATAGAAACAGAGTGAACACTGTTGTAAAAAGAATCCATTGTTGAAAATTCGGAAAAACCACCGTTTTTAGCTTTTTGAACATAAGCCTTTGAAATAACAAGACCCTTGTGTTTTTCGCAATCGGAATCATTCAGCTTGAAGCCGGTAAGCATTTCTGCACAAGCGGAAATATTGCCATCCTTGTTGTAAATGAAGACATCATACCCTGTGCAATCCGCCATCAGGTCAAGGGAGTTCAACAGTATAAGTGCAGAGCCCTCCGGGTTTCGGTTAATTGTGGAGGATTCCACAAGCTCTGTCATTGTTGAAGCAATTTCTTTTGCGTAAAGTGAAGTGTTGTTCTTGTCTTGTGTCTGCAAAAAACTTGAAACAAAAACCAGAAGAGCAAGACCGATTATTAGAAAGCTGATAAGTACAATAGTGGAGAATATAAAGAAGTATTTAAAAAAGAATGCACCTTTTTTTGAATGAATACGTGCCATTATATCACCATCAGATTATTTTGTTTCAAATTTGTAGCCCACACGCCACACTGTTTTGAGTTCCCATTTGTCTGAAACGCCTTCAAGCTTTTCTCTCAAGCGTTTAACGTGAACGTCAATTGTACGTGAATCGCCATAGTATTCAAAGCCCCAGACCTCATCAAGAAGCTGGTCGCGGGTGTAAACTCTGTTGGGGTTACTTGCAAGGTGATATATAAGCTCTAACTCTTTTGGTGGAGTGTCGATAGCTTTGCCGTTAACTTTAAGCTCGTAGTTTGTAAGGTTGATTGAAAGCTTGTCAAAAACAACCTCTTTAATATTTTCGTTAGAAGGTGTAACGGTTGAGGTTCGGCGGAGCACCGCCTTGATTCTTGCAATAACTTCTTTTGTTTCAAAGGGCTTTGTTATATAGTCATCTGCACCCAGCTCAAGACCTAAAACCTTGTCAAAGGTTTCGCCCTTTGCAGTAAGCATAATGATAGGTGTTTGTGAGGTTTTGCGGATTTCTCTGCAAACCTGCCAGCCGTCAAGACCGGGGAGCATAATATCAAGAAGCACAAGGTCTGGATTAACTGAATTGAATGTTTCAAGAGCTTTTACACCATCTGTGGCAATCTCGGTCTGAAAACCGTCTTTTTCAAGGTAAAGCCTTAAAAGCTCGCAAATGTTGATATCGTCATCAACAATAAGTATTCTTTCGTTAGCCATATAAATTCCTCCTTTGGAATTTTATAAGTTTATTATATACCAAATAGTTACATAATCTGTGAACAATTTTTAAAATAATATTGTATTAAATAAAAACAATGACAGTTACATCATAATGAATCTGTGAATTACTGCCATTGTTTTGCTCTATTTATTATTTTTTGTTTTTATGTTTTCTTTTTTTGCCATTTGTTTTTTTGTTTTTGTTTTTTGTAAAAACAATTACAACAATAATTGCAATAAGCAAAGCCACAAAGCAACATAAGGAAACAATGGTTACAACTTTTGTTGTTTTATCATTATCTGTTTCAACCGAAGGAGTGGTAGTGTCAACCTCAGTGGTTATTTTATCTCCTATCATTACTGAAACAATACCGTCACTGTTAAGAATATAGTTGTAGCCATCAGGTAAAGTTTCGTAAGTTGAGTCGCTGACAATGTTGCCATTCTGGTCAACAAGCTGACCTTTTTCATTCAGATGAAGAATGGTGTTTTGTATAGGAGCGGAAACATTATTAAAAATGCCTGATTCATCTGTAAGACCGGGTGTTTGTGTGCCACCATTTGGATTTGTCTGGCCGGGGGTGTTGCTTTCGCCATCGTTTTTTCCTAAGGTAGGAATAAGACCTGTAAGGTCACTGTCCGGTGCTTCTGTAACACCTTGATGTACATTGACTTTATATATTGTTGTTGCGGTTGTTTTTCCGGATTTGTAATTTGAAATGATTGTAATTGTTTCTTTTGCTTTTCCTGCAAGTTCAACCAGTGCATAAGAGCCGGTAGTAACATCAACTCCGTTTATGGAAACAGTAACACCACTTTTGTTAATTGGGTTGGTGTTTACTGATATGTTTTTTCTTATATTTTCGAGATAAATGTCATACTCGTAAATATCGGAAAAAAATTCATCCTCAAGGTCGAAACGGTTCGTTTTCTGAAGAACAATTTTAAAACATTCCTCATAGGAATATTTGGTTTGTGAAATAGTAACCTTTGAATCCTCATAAGCCATTCTCTGCAATATGTAATATGGTGCAGAGTTATTGTTAAGTGCCTTCTTGAATGCGGCAGGGTCAATAGTAACAGAATACTGCGTGCCAATCATAGCAGTAAGATATTTATGGTGTATTTCTTCTGTTGTTGCAGTTTCTGCATCAATGGCAATACCTGCGTTGCGTATAGTCATTATAGCAACACGGCGATAGACCTCTTCTCTTGAGATTGTGGCTATTTCAAGAGGTGAAACGTAGCCTTGGGTATAAAGTGCCATAAGGGAGGTGTAATAAGCATAATCGTCCAGATTACCAATTGTTGCTTTGCCGAAAAACTTTAAAACAAAAGCTGTAAGATCTGAGCCATCACCTGAAAGACCCATAAGGTACATAACAGTAGCTTCTTCAAGGGTTGTACCTGCAGGGATTTTTAATCTTTCGCCCTTTATAACGTAATAAAAATCATTTTTCATCAAAGCATAAAGAGCGTTTATCATAAGAACTTTTTCAGGGTCCTTTTCATCGTCCTCAGTGATTATGATACCTTGCTCTCTTAACCAATCAGCCTTTGATTTATCACTTGTTTCGGGGTTGGCAATAATACTCAGTGCACCAATCTGTTCAAGCAAATAAAGGTAGGCAGCTTTCTGAGATTCTTCGTCAAGGGTGTAAAGCTCAATGTATTCCTCAACTTCACTTTTGAAATGAGGGGCATCTGAGGTGTATGGATAACTGCATACCGGATGAAGGATTTCTTCGTTCATAATTCCGCTCGAAGAGAGCATATCTTCTTTTATAACAAGTTGCCTGAGCCATGATGGATCGGGTTCGTCGTATTTGTACTGGGTGTTAATGCCGATATTGTTAGAGTCAATAACAGGTGCAAATTCTCTTGCGTAAGCAGAGGGACACAGAGTTGCTAAAGCAATAATAACAACTGCGAAGAATGATAAAATTTTGGGGGATTTCTTCATTTTTTGTCTCCTTTCATGAGATTTGCAACTTTTGAATTATATCATATAAACTATATATGGTCAATGAATTATTCGTTAACACGTGGTTAGATTATTCTGCTAAAGAAAAAACGAAAACTGTTGTTGTTTTGTATTCTTCACCTGCATCGTAAACGCATTTGCACCATTCGGTATGGTTAGGGGAGTCCGGGAAAACCTGGGTTTCATAGCAGAAAGCAGTTCTGAATTCAACGGGAAGACCACCCTTGCCAATGAGAGTGCCGTCCAGAAAGTTTCCTGTGTAAAGCTGTATGCCGGGTAAATCTGTTTTTACATCCATTCTGATGCCGCTCTTATCACCAATTGCAGATGCTGCAAATTTTAATGTGCCGTCAAAATCCTTGATGCAGAAATTGTGGTCATAGCCGTTACCGTTTTTCAGCTGAATGTGGTCTTCTGCAATATCTCTGCCAATGGTTTTGGGCTCTGTGAAATCAAATGGTGTTCCCTCAACATTTTCAAGCACACCTGTGGGTATGCTAATTTCGTCAATGGGAGTGTAGCGGTCAGCATTGATTGTGAGAATATGGTCAAGCACATCGCCACTGTTGATACCATTAAGATTGAAAAATGCGTGGTTTGTAAGGTTAATAACAGTCTTTTTGTCAGAAACTGCTTTGTAATCAATAATAAGCTCGTCCTTGTCGTTAAAGGTGTAAATAACCTCAACCTTAACGTTGCCGGGGAAACCTTCTTTGCCGTCAGGACTGTTGTATGTGAATTTAACAGAGCTTTCAGAAAGCTCTTCACCGCACCAGATAGCAGAAGAATATTCAGCACCACCGTGAAGGGATGTTATTCCTTTTTCGTTGAGTGTAACATTGTATTCAATACCATCAATGCTGAATTTTCCGTCTTTGATTCTGTTAGCATACTGACCAACAATAACACCCTGATAATCACCCTGTGTAAGGTGGTCCTCAAGGGTATCAAATCCAATAAGAATATCAATTAAATTTCCTTTTTTATCTTTTATAAAAAGCTTATCAAGAGTAGCACCCTTTTCAATAAGCTGAGCTTTTAAGCCATTTTTGTTTTCAATGGTAAAAGCGTAAACATCCTTACCATTTTTGTTGCCGTAAACAGTTTTTGTAACCATATTGCACCTCCGTAGATTTCTAATATAATAATATACTATAAATAAGGCAATAAAGTCAAGGTGAAACGCATGCTGCAGCGAAATTTACAAAACATTAACAGTTGTTTTGTATGTTAACATTGATTATTGTGGTTGTTTATGGTAAAATTAAATGATATTACTGTAAGGAAAGGAGCGGTTGAAAATGGAATTTGTCGGAACTCTTGCACCGGTTTTCAGATATATTATGCTTGGTATAGCGCTTTTTGTTACAATAAGAATGCTTGTTGCCCTTTTCTGTAAAAAAACAACCGACCCTTTAAGAGCGAAGCTGGTTAACACTATAACGGGTGAGGCCATTTCCGTTTATGACAGAGAGCTTTCAATCGGCAGAAACAAAAAATGTGATGTGGTTTTACCTTTTGAAACTATTTCACGACTTCACGCAGTTATAGCTTATCGTACAAAAGGCTTTGTTATATTTGATACATTTTCAAAATCTGGTGTTACCGTTAATGGCGAAAAAATTAAAGGTAAAAGCCACATTTATAATGGTGATGTAATTGGAATGGGTGGGTTGGAATACACCCTTAAAGAAGCACGCTATAAATACATAAAGGATAAAAGTGGCGTTGCCGGACGAGCGTCCTATGGCGTAACCCTTATTCTGTTGGCTGTTTTTAACCTTCTTTCAATGATGCTCAATATGTCCCATCAGGGTCAGTTCACTTCACAGGTTTTAATGTCTTTTGTTGGCTTTATTGCATTACAATGGCTCTATTTTGCTTTTGCATCCTTTGTAATGCGAATAAACAATTTTGAGCTTGAAATGATTGGCTTTATGTTCGCTTCAATCGGACTTGCTATTGTAGGTAGTATGTATCCTGATGCGGTATTAAAGCAGTTTTTTGCCATAATACTGGGGGTTGTGGCATACTGTGCATTGCTTATGCTTATGCGCTTTGTAAGCGTTATGAAGGCTCTTCGTTGGACCGTTGCAATTTTAGCAATAGGTCTTCTGGGAGTAACTCTTGTTATAGCCGAGCCCACTAATGGTGCGTTAAGCTGGTTAAGTATCGGTGGTATTTCAATTCAACCATCGGAGCTTGTAAAGGTAGCGTTCATTTTTGCAGGTGCAGTAACTCTTGAAAAGCTTCAGTCCATCAGGCATCTTACTATGTATATCGTGTTTGCGGCGGTATGCGTTGGTGAGCTTTTTCTTATGTATGATTTTGGTGCAGCTCTCATATTCTTTTTCACATTTATCGTTATTGCTTTTATGCGTTCGGGTGATGTGCGAACCCTTGTGCTTATCTGTATTGTTGCCGCATTGGGTGCAGGAATAATTCTTGTGTTCAGGCCTTATGTTGCAAGTCGTTTTTCAACATATCTTCACGTTTGGGAGTATATGGATGAAGGTGGCTATCAGCAAACACGAACCCTTATATACACAGCATCAGGTGGTCTTTTCGGTCTTGGCTTGGGTAATGGTGAGCTTCGCAATATTTTTGCTGCCGCAGAGGATTTAGTGTTCGGTGTGGTCTGCGAAGAGTTTGGTATGATAATGGGCTTTTTAATTCCTGTAGTTTATGCGGTTATTGCTGTTTGGGCAGTTGTGAATTCAGGGAAATCAAAGTCAACATTTTATTCAATTGTTGGCGTGGCGGCAAGTGCTATGATGCTTTTTCAGACAATGCTCAATGTGTTCGGAATAACTGACCTTTTACCCCTTACAGGTGTTACATTACCCTTTGTAAGTAAGGGTGGTTCAAGTATAATAAGCTGCTTCTGTCTGCTTGCGTTTATTAAAACAATTGACCAGAGGACCTATGCGAGCTACAGACCACAGACCCAAAGACCTCAGAAGCCTCAAAAAACTAAGAATACTAAAAACGGGGGAACAACCAAATGAAAATGACCTCAAGACGTGGATTTGTTGTGCTTCTTTTAGTTGCTGTTGTAATAGGCGGACTTGGCTTTTTGGGTTATAAACTTGCGGTGAATGGTGAAACCTGGGCAACACTTCGTGCTAACGAGCATTTAACAGAAAATGGTAGCTTTATAGCTGCGGGTAATATAACTGACCGTAATGGTGAAATACTTGCAAAAACAGAAAATAATATAAGAATTTATAATGATTCCGAAAGAATAAGGCGTTCAACTCTTCATATAGTAGGCGATACAGAAGGCTATATTTCATCAGGCGTGCAGACCGCTTATAAAACTCAGCTTATTGGCTATAACCGTATAACGGGATTGTATTCCTTGGTTAAAAACGGTAGGGGTAATGATGTTGAATTGACCCTTGATAGTGAGCTTTGTTCTGTGGCATATGATAAATTGAACGGCAGAAAGGGCGTAGTTGCGGCATATAACTACAAAACAGGGGAGTTGCTTTGCTCTGTTTCAAGCGGTAATTATGATATCCGTAATAAGCCCGATCCTAAGGAAATTGCAGAAAACAAAAATGGTCAATATGACGGTATTTATATGAACAGGCTGATTGACGGACTTTATACACCGGGTTCAACCTTTAAAATACTTACTGCCGCAACGGTTATTGAAAATAACCCGTCCGTAAATGATTGGGAGTACACCTGCGAAGGTGAAACCACTGTTGGTGGAGTTAAGGTTACTTGTCCTCGCAGTCACGGAAGACTTAATTTCAAAACAGCATTTTCAAACTCCTGCAACTGTGCTTTTGCAGAGTTGGGGGCAGCTTCGGGCGATGATAAAATTACTGCTACGGCAAATAAATTCGGCTTTGGTGAAAGCTTTTCCTTTGGTAAAGGTTCAACAGAAAAAAGCAGAATTGATTTAAGCGATGCGGCAAAAGGCGATGTTGCCTGGGCAAGTGTAGGGCAGTACACAACTCTCGTGAATCCCTATCATATGCTCACAGTTGTCGGCTCAATCGCAAATAACGGAACAGCGGTTTTACCCTATGCGGTTTCAACTGTAGCTACTCCCGAGGGTAAGATTGTTGAAGAAACAATTGCTCAGAGTCGTGAGTATATTACACCTGATGTTGCAAATGCATTGAGTGATTTGATGCGTTTTACTGTTGAAAATAATTATGGAGATTGGCGTTTTCAGGGGCTTCAGATGTGCGGTAAAACAGGTACTGCAGAAATTTCCGATGATGAAGACCCACATTCCTGGTTCGTTGGCTTTTCACAGAATCCTTCTTGTCCCGTTGCAATTGTTGTTGTAGTGGAAAATGGCGGTTGGGGTTCTTCAGCAGCGTTGCCCATAGCTTCATCAGTAATGGAAAGTGCTTATAAGCTTCTTTCATAATTTACAGAATTTTCAAATTTAATTGTGTTGACTTGTTGCGACATATATAGTAAAATAATATTTATTATTGCTAAATTTATATAAAAGCGAAAGGCTGAAATAAATGAGTTTTATAGAATTTGATTCCGTTTACAAAAGGTACAAAATGGGTGAAATTGTCATCAACGCAGCTGATGGTGTTACCTTCAATGTTGAACAGGGTGAGTTTTGTGTTATCGTTGGTGCCAGTGGTGCCGGTAAAACAACTGTTCTTAACATTCTCGGTGGTATGGATGACTGTGATGATGGTAAGGTACGTGTTGCAGGTGACCTTGTTAACGAGTACGACAGTAAGCGCCTTATTGAATACAGACGTTATGATGTTGGCTTTGTTTTCCAGTTCTACAACCTTGTTCCCAACCTGACCGCTCTTGAGAATGTTGAGCTTGCAACTCAGATTGGTTCAAAGGCTCTCAGTCCTGCAAAGGTTCTTGAAAGAGTTGGTCTTGGTGAAAGACTTAATAACTTCCCTGCACAGCTTTCCGGTGGTGAGCAGCAGCGTGTTTCAATTGCCCGTGCTCTTGCAAAGAACCCGAAGCTTCTTTTGTGTGATGAGCCTACAGGTGCTCTTGACTATAACACAGGTAAGCAGATTCTTAAGCTTCTTCAGGATACCAGCCGTGAAACAGGTATGACAGTTATAGTTATTACTCATAACTCCGCAATCACACCTATGGCTGACAGAGTTATTTCTATGAAGAGCGGACGTGTTGTAAGTATGGAAGTTAATGAGAATCCCATGTCCGTAGAAGATATTGAATGGTAAACTGAAAGGACAGTAAATAATGACAAAAGCTTATGTTACAGACAGTTTGCGTTCCATAAAGCGTACCTTCAGCCGATTTGTTTCGATTATAGCAATTGTTGCAATGGGTAGCGGACTGTTCTGCGGTTTGAATGCGGTTGGTCCTGATATGAAAGAAACCGCAAACGAATATTATGATACATATAACCTTATGGATATAAGGCTTCAGTCCTTTTTGGGTCTTTATGAAGAGGACCTTGAAAGGGTAAGAGCAATTGAAGGTGTAAAAGCCGTTCAGGGTGCCAAGTTTGTAGATGGTTTTGTTCAGACCTTTTCTGAAGAAGAACAGGCATTCGAGGGCATCGTTGATATCGACGGCTCTGAGCTTACAGTCAGAGTTATGGGTGTTGATTTGTTTCAGGCCGTTGATTTTGAAAATGGTATTGATGATCCCAATTACATTAACCGACTTAAGCTTGTTGAGGGCCGTTATCCTGAGGCGGATAATGAATGTGTTATCACCTGTAGCGACCTTACAACTCCCGAACAATTTAAAATTGACGGAACCATCAAAGTTATTGGTGATGGGGAAGAAATAACATATTCACTTAAAAACACTGAATTTAAAGTTGTTGGTATCGTCCAGACACCTTATTGGGTTTCTTATGAACGTGGTGTTACAACTGCAGGTAGTGGTAAACTTGGTGACTTTATTTATGTTACAAATGACGCCTTTACAGACAAAGTTACTCATTACAGTGAGGCTTATGTAACCCTTGAGGGTGCAGATGATTTTGAGGCATACACAGAAGAGTATGATGAATATGTTGCGACAATGCGACAGAAAATCGCAGAAGAAAGCGAAAGTATTGCCGCTTACAGACGCTCACAGCTTCAGATAGGTCTTGCAAAGAAGCTTTCTGATGCAAAGGTTGAAATAGATAAAGCTGAAGCTACCATCGGCAAAAAGCTCGATGAAGGTAAGGCACAGCTTGACGAGCTCTATAAATTAGAACGTGAAGGCGAGCAGATGCTGGCAGATGCTCAGAAAACTCTTGATGAGGAATTTGAAAAGGCTCAGGGCCAGCTTGATAGTGGTAACTCGCAGTATATGGCAGCGGTTAATGAGTATAACGAAAAATATACTACCGTAGCAAATAAAAAGGTTGAGCTTGCTAATAAAAAGTCGGAATATAACTCCAAACGAATGGAAGCGGATGCCGCAAAAGAAAAACTTGATGACGCCAAAAGGCAACTTGATACGGCTGAAACAGAAATCAGGTTAACTGAAACCCTTATTACAAGCACGCAGTCAACACTTGAAACAATTCAGGGAAGCCAGAATGTTTCACAGGAGGACCTTGACCTTGATAAAATCGCAGACCGCCTTGAGGAAACTAATCCCGAGCTTGCAAAGATTCTTCTTTCTGCATCAAACCTTACTGCACAGGGTATGGCAGCAGATGCTATTGTTGAGATTGAACAGCTTCTTGACCAATATCAGACCGAACTTGCAATAGCCAAAAAGCAAAAGGCAGATGGTCAGGCACAGTATGATGCTAAAAAAGCAGAATATGATTCTGCAGATGCTCAGCTCAATTCAGCAAAACAGCAGCTTGATGATGCTGAGGTTCAGCTTGCAGACGCTGAAAGACAGCTTGAAGAATACAAGGTTCAGATTGAGGCAAGTGGCGATAAACTTCAATATGGTTCTATTGAAGCACAGACCAAATATATGGCTGCACAAGCAGAACTTGCGTTGAGAACAACACAGTATCAGAACATACAAGGTATTATTGAAAAGGCTGAAAAAACTTACAACGAAACCGCCGAGCAGGTTGGTGCAAAGCTGGGTGCTGTAAAAACAGAATACGAGAAGGGTAAAAATCTTCTTGAAAATATTGAAGATGGTGTTGGTTGGTCTGTTTATGACCGTCACGAAACACCGGGCTACACCGGTTATGGTCAGGCGGCGGATAATATGGTACGCCTTGCATATATCTTCCCCACATTCTTCTTTATTGTTTCGACTATGGTTTGCCTTACAACTATGACAAGAATGGTTGAAGAGGAAAGAACACAGCTTGGTACACTTAAAGCAATTGGTTATTCCAATAAAATGATTTCAAGTAAATACCTTGTTTACGCTGTACTTGCCAGTGTAATTGGTGTTACACTCGGTTCTGTAATAGGTTCAATTGGCGTGCCGTTGGCAATATGTGGTGCCTGGGGTATTATGTATGAAATGCCTTCGACAATTCTTCAATTCTTACCTTTATATATTTTCCTTGGTATTGTAATTGCAATCGGTTCAACAGTTCTTGCAGCATTCCTTGCTTGTAGAAAAGAGCTTGCAACTGTTCCTGCTGTTCTTATGAGACCCAAGCCTCCCAAGGATGGTAAACGAGTATTCCTTGAAAACATTACTTTTATCTGGAAGAAGCTCAGCTTTACCTCAAAGGTTACAGTAAGAAACCTTTTCAGAAACAAAAAGCGTTTTGCAGTTACCGTTATCGGTATTGCAGGTTGTACAGCGCTTATACTTTCTGCTTTTGGTATCCGCGATGCTATTGGCGGTATTGTTGATAACCAGTATGGTCAGGATAAGGGTATTGCAAAATATGACCTTCAGGTTGTTCTTAAGGAGGAGCAGGCAGATTATAAAAACAGCACTATAGTTAAAGAGATAAATGCCGTTGAGGGTGTTGAAACCTCAATGCTTGGTTATCTTAAGGTTTGCTCCGGTTATTCAGACAGGTCAGATAAAACAATGGAAATTGATATTCTCATACCTGAAAATCCGGCAGTATTCCAGGATTTCATTGACCTTAAGCTTAATAAGAAGGACATACCTTTGACAGATGAAGGTGCAGTTATCACAACAAAGCTTGCAAATAAAACAAATACAAAAATAGGTGATACACTTACAGTTTCCTGGATTGAAGGCTCAAAAACTTATGAATACGAAGTTTTGGTTACAGGTATTGTTGATAACTATACCTTCCATTATGTGTATATGACACCTTATTATTTCAGTAGGGTCATAAATGCACCAATATCATTTAACTACCTTTTCTGTACAGTGGATGATTCATTTACAACAGAGCAAAGGGCTTACCTTGAAAAGAGCGTTAACGAATTAAATGGTGTAAATGGTTCGGTGTTCACAACTGTGGTTATTGATAATGTAAGCAATATCATTAACACCCTTAACCTAGTTGTTCTTGTCCTTATTATAGCGGCAATGTCACTTGCGGTTGTTGTTCTTTATACACTTAATAACATCAACGTTAACGAGCGTCTGAGAGAGCTTGCAACCTTAAAGGTTCTGGGCTTCTATAACGGTGAGGTTTCTGCATATATTTATCGTGAGAATATTTTCCTCACTCTGATAGGTATTGCTTTGGGACTTGTTCTTGGTATTCCGCTTAATGTTGCGGTTGTTGGTGTTGTTGATATTGACCAGCTCACCTTTAGCACGACCCTTAAGCCTGCAAGCTATATTGTAGCAATGACTCTTACAATTCTGTTTGCAGTTATTGTTAACGTAGCGATGCACTTTAAGCTGAAGAAAATCAGTATGGTTGAATCACTTAAATCAGTTGAATAAAAAATTAACCGATGCATTTCGAAATGAATGCATCGGTTTTTTTTGTGTTGGTTATTCATTCATAAGTGGCATAAAGCTGTTTGGTTTTGTAGGAACCGTTTATATAAACATTTGCACAAAGCTCTGCAAGGTCGCGGGAAGGAATTCTCATTCCGTCATCCATCCAGTCAATGCAAATACCAATCATTGCAGTAACAACATAGTTGGAAAGAAATTTTGCAGGATTGTTTTCACCAAAAATTTCTTTCGTGTTAGGAATATTGGTGAGCATAAGCTGTCTGATATATGTATAAAGTCTGTTATTAACATCGTTATTAACAATAAATCTTACAAGGGCTTCATTCTCTTTGCAGAAATCAAAAACTCTTTCTGCGTATTCTGTAAAGCCTTCAATGGTAGAAATTTGGATTGTGGCTTTTTGGATGACTTCTGTAAATGAGTCGTATGCTTCGTTCTGAATTTGCTGAAGCATATCAATTAAATCAGTATAATAAAAATAGAATGTAGCACGGTTAACGTCAGCGAGTGTTGTAAGCTCGGTGACCGTGATTTCGTTTATGGATTTTTCTTCCAATAATTTAAGAAGTGCTTCATAAAGAGCTTTTTTTGTTCTTTTAACACGCCTGTCATTATTGTTCATTTTTCTGTGCTCTGCCATCTTTATCTCCTATATGTATATGGAATTCGTCTGTTGTGTAAAAATCAACGCATATATTTTATCATACAAATGTTGGAAAAACAAGTACTTTACTTAATATATATTAGTATAAAAATTCTGTGTGCCGTAGTATCTATAAGTGGCGTTGGGGTTATAGGCAAATCCAACACCCAAGTACAGATATCTGCCGTTAAGAATGTTCTTTCTGTGTCCTTCAGAATTATACCAGCCGTTTATTGTTTCATAAGGGTCTGTGTAGCCAGCAGCAATGTTTTCTCCACAGGCATACCACTTAACTCCGCCATTGGTTAATCTTGTACCCGGTGTTACGCCTTCGGGGGTTGTATGTTCAAAATAATCTCTTGTTGCCATATCGGTGCTGTGTGCTGTGGCAACGCCAGATGCAGCTTCGCAGTATTGTACAGGAGCAACATTGTGTAGGGCTCTTAATCCGTTTGTCAGGTGTACGTTGAGTTTTGAGTAAACAGCATAATCGGTTGCTTTTATTAAGGTGTAGGCTTCTCCGACTGTTGCACAGAAGCTATAATTAAAGTTGTTTGAACGAGTGTCCGCATAAGTTGTTAAGGAAATTTCACCAATTTCAGAGGGTGCACTTTTACAGTAAAGCCCATAATGGGAATCACCCTGTCTTACAATAGCAGTAGGGCAGTTGCTGTAAAGTTGTGTAAGCTTTCCGTTTGCAAAGGTAATAACCGCAAGATCTTTGTAATCTGTGTAATATACATATATTTCAAAGGTTGTATTTGTTGTTACATCCTCAAATTTTTCTTTGGGCTGACCCAGTGCTTTTTCTACATCAACAGGTGAGCAACCAAAGGTCATAGTTGAACCCTTATATTCAAAATATGGGATGTAGGTTTTACAGGTTGTGCAATAGCCATCCGTTATTGTGTGGCCCAAAGCCTCGCCAAAAGTTTCAGAACAAACAGAGCAATAAGAGTCTTTTGTGCAGGTGGCAGGAACAATTATATGTTCTATTTTATTGAGGGTTTTCACCACTTCTTTTCCGCAATATAAGCACGAGGCTTTAGCAAGTCCTGTTTGATTGCAGGTAGGTGCTACAACAGTTTTCCATTGTGATAACAGATGTTGCGGTATATCGCAAATATTTGCCGCACCGCGTAATATCAAACGCACATCATCTGTTGTCAGGTCTCCGTCGTAATTTACATCTGCTGTATATTTTTGTTCGGAGGTGGGCAAATCCAGACCGGATACATAGCGTAGAGCTATTATGGCGTCCTCAAGACCGATACATTCATCATTATTTACATCGCCGTGTAAAGCGAGGGCGGATAGTGGTATCGAAGCTATCAATACAATTGCTAAAAACAAAGAAAGCAATTTACCTTTAATTTTCAAAGTATCAACAATCCTTCCACACATATTTTATAAATCGTATATATTATACTCATTATTATACAACATTTCAACTAAAAATAAATTCAGAAAATTTGGTTGTTTTGTCAATTTGCTTAAATTTGAGACTATTGTAAATATTGGAAGATTTTTTTCTTGACAAGGTTAAGGGTGAGTGATAAAATATGTGTTGGTTAGCAAAGGCTAACCGCATAGAGATCGTGAGGCGAGAAAAATGAATCTTAACACAGCACAAGAAGGAAAAGAATACATTATTAAAGATGTTCTTGTTGACGATGAAGAGTTGGTTTCCTTCCTCTTTTCATTAGGGTGTTACAGTGGTGAGCCAATAACGGTTATTTCTCATAAAAAAGGCGGTTGTATCGTATCTATTAAAGATAGCCGATACAGTATCGATAAATATCTGGCAGCAGCAATCGTAATTTGAAAAAAGATTATGTTGCAAACTGCCATAATTTGTGCAATGTAGTTAGCCTTTGCTAACTTTAACGTTGTTAAGCTTGAAGTAGAATTTTCGGAGGATTTATAGTGAGAGTTGCATTAGCTGGTAACCCTAACAGTGGCAAGACTACAATGTATAACGCCATTACCGGAAAAAATGAAAAGGTCGGTAACTGGGCAGGGGTTACGGTAGAAAAGAAAGAAAGTTCCGTAAAAAGAAGTCTTTACAATGGCTCGGAGGAAATGATTGTGGTTGACCTTCCGGGTGCTTATTCTATGTCACCCTTTACCTCTGAAGAGGGTGTTACCAGAGACTATATAAAAAATGAAAAACCCGATGTTATTATAAATATTGTTGATGCAACAAATTTAAGCCGTAGCCTCTTTTTTACAACACAGCTTCTTGAATTAGGTGTTCCCGTTGTTGTGGCTCTTAATAAAACAGATGTAAACCAGAAAAAATCTACTAAAATTGATACAAAAGTACTTTCGGATAAATTAGGTTGTCCCGTTGTAGAAACAGTAGCATCATCTTCTAAAAACGAGGGTCTTGCAGAGCTTATTAAACAGGTTGCCCTTAAAAAAGGTAATGGCCAGGTAGCACCTTATTCTCAGGGTGGTGTTGACCTTACAAATAAAGCAGCGGTAAAAGAAGCCGATAAAAAACGCTTTGCATTTGTAAATGAGGTTGTTTTATCCGTTGAAACCCGCAAAATCTACACAAAAGATAAGAATTTTCAGGATAAAATAGACGATTTGCTTACCAATAAATGGTTGGGGCTTCCCATATTCGCATTGGTAATATTTCTTGTTTTCTGGATTTCTCAAGCAGGGCCCGGTGTCTGGATTGCAGAGTGGCTTACGGGTGTGTTGGAAAGTGGACAGGGCTTTGTGGCAGAGGCTCTTTCAAATGCCAATCCATTGCTTTATGCATTGCTTGTTGATGGTGTAATTGGCGGTGCAATAGCTGTAATCGGTTTTTTGCCACTGGTTATGGTAATGTATTTCCTTATAGCTCTTCTTGAGGATTGCGGTTATATGGCAAGAGCTTCGGTTGTGCTTGATCCCATTTTTAAAAGAGTAGGGCTTTCAGGCAAATCCATTATTCCTTTTGTTGTCGGCACAGGATGTGCAATTCCCGGTGTTATGGCTTGCAGAACAATCCGCAACGAAAAGGAGAGAAGAGCAACTGCAATGCTTGCACCCTTTATGCCTTGCGGAGCAAAGCTTCCGGTAATTGCCCTTTTTGCAGGTGCATTCTTTGAAGATGCAACTTGGGTTGGACCTCTTATGTATTTTGCCGGTATTCTGATTATTTTTATCGGTGCATTGCTCATAAATAAAATCACAGGCTACAAAGCACAAAAATCCTTTTTTATAATCGAACTGCCAGAATATAAAGCACCAAGCCTTAAAAGAGCAACTTTTTCAATGCTTTCACGCGGTAAGGCTTACATAATTAAAGCGGCAACAATCATTCTTCTTTGTAATACCATTATTCAGATTATGCAAACATTTTCGTGGAATCTTCAGGTCGCCGAAAGTGCAGACCAGTCAATTCTCGCTTCTATTGCAGGTCCTATTTCATATCTTCTTATTCCTGTTGTGGGTGTTGTTTCCTGGCAACTTGCTGCAGCGTCAGTTACAGGCTTTATTGCAAAAGAAAATGTTGTAGGTACATTGGCGGTTTGCTTCGTAGGGCTTGAAAATCTTATTGATACTGAAGAACTCGCCCTTATGGATGGTGCGGGTGCAGAGGTTGCAGCAGTATTCGCAATTACAAAGGTTGCGGCATTGGCTTACCTTATGTTTAACCTTTTTACACCACCTTGCTTTGCAGCTATGGGTGCGATGAATTCTGAAATGAAAAGTGCAAAATGGCTTTGGGGTGGTATTGGCTTCCAGATGGGTATAGGCTTTACAATCGGTTTCCTTGTATACCAGATTGGTACACTTGTTACAACAGGTGGTTTGGGTAAAGGCTTCCTTGGTGGTTTGATTGCAGTATCGGTATTCGTTGCAATTATTGTAGCACTTATTGTAAAAGCAAATAAAAGTGTCAAAGCAGAAAAAGCAAATAAAAAGAAGCATACAGTAACAAAGTAAAAAACAAAATTAAGGAGTTAAGTTATGGACAATTTTATCATTATAGCAGTTCTCGTTTTGATAATCAGCGGTGCGGTTGCTTACGTGGTAAAAGCGAAGAAAAATGGTGTAAAATGTGTCGGTTGTCCTGATAGCAAGATGTGTTCGGGTAATTGTAGTTGCTGTAGCATCCAAGAAAAAACTCCTGAAAAACAATAAGTGAATTTTATGTAAGTCTATCCTCCCTGTTTGCCCTTGGGCAAATAGGGAGGGGGACCATTCTTGAATAATTTATAGTATTAGGTAAGTATATTTCGGGCGAATATACTTACCTTTATTTTTTGTTCAGACGGAATGGTGGTGGGTTGCCCCGTAAAGATTCTCCTTTGTAAAAGTAACGCAAGAGTTTGTATTGTAATTAGTATAAAATACTGATATAATTAAAATAGCATATTATTGAAAGGTTGTTTTTATGGTTTATTCAAAATGCTTCGCCCCGTGGGGTCCTTACGGTAAAAAATATATGGGTCTTTCCCGAATAGCAGAGCATAGCTTTAAAAGTGGTATCCGCTTTGATTTTACAGTTGCTCCTGCTATATTTGGTGCAGATATAAAAGTACCTAATGTAACAGTACCATCGGGCTGCCACCCTTGGCTTGCAAGTGGCGATTACTCTTTCTATTCATATCGTTATGATCTTGAGTGGAAGGATAAAGTATATGCAGATGTTTCTTATTCCAAAATTGACGAGGAAAGCACCCTCGTAAGAACAGAAATTGTAAATAATTCCGAGCTTATTCAGAACTGCCTTATTAACTATTTCAGTTCTATTGAGTATCCATATACCCACTATACAAGGCTCGTAACACCTGAAAAGGCAACCTACAAGGAAGCAACAGATTATGACGAGTATGTGTATAATTCACCTCGACCCTGGGATGAAGAAAATCCCGATGGACTAAAAAAAGGTGAGTTCCGTAGCTCAGAGTTCGTTAATGAAAGCGGGCTCGGTGACAGAGTTGGCAAATGGCATATGCCACATAAGGTGATAAAACCCTTTGGATATGAAAAAGGGGATAGAGTTTCATATTCACTTTCTGTAAAAGATAGTTATAAGGATGCTCTTCTTCTTGTCCGCTATCGCACAAGTGATTTGCATTATGAACAAGGTCAGATGGTAGGCGTCAACCTTATTCCCGGCACAGAGGATGCAGTTTTCACAATCAATAATGATAAAACAGTAACCTTTATTGCAACTGATGAACTTAAAATTGCCGCAATTCCATTTGGTGAGGTTGAAAAGGGCGATTTGAAATTGAACTTTGTTTCCGAGGGCGAGGGTGCAATTGAATTTGATTTTCTTTGCCTTGTTGAAAAGGTAGATTTATCGAAGGTTTCTGTTTTTAAAGAAAAGAATAATACCATACCTGATATTATTGAAGAAAAGAACGCCGATGGTGGCTACACCGCAAGACTTACATATAAAAACATTGATGGGGAATATACATTAAGAACATTTAATGATAACACCCGTTTCAGAAAAATCGAAACAGGTGCTCTCGAGGATTGTTTAACTGCCCGTCTTTCAAACTCCGATGTTACCTTTGATGACGTGCTTGAAAGCTTTACTGAAACTTTTTCCCGTAAGCACAGTGACGAAGGCTTCTTCCACAATGCAATAATACACACTATTTTTGTTGGTCCGGGGGAAAGCAAGGTGGAGTATGCAGTTATTTCTAAGAATGCAACCAAGTATTTAACTGCTGAAGAATATGAAGAAATTTACCGGAAACAAAAAGCTAAAGCCATAAAATTCAATTATAATAAAAACGGCAGAAAGTATGAGTTGAGCAATACAATTCTTGCATCAACCTTGCTTACAAATACAGTTTATCCCATTTATAAGCATGGTGAAAACATTATTCATCACACTCCCGGTAAACGATGGGATTGCCTTTATACCTGGGATTCAGGCTTTATCGGTCTTGGAATGACCGGCCTTTCTGATGAATTTGCTTACTATATTCTTGATACATATTTAAGTGAGGAAAGCAACCCTGATTATGCTTTCCTGCACCATGGCTCACCTGTGCCCGTGCAGATGTATCTGTATCTTGAGCTTTTAAAACTTAATAACGATAAAGAAAAACTTTTGAGTCTTTACCCAAGAGCAAAGCTTTATTACGATTTTCTTGCGGGTAAAATAAGGGGTTCAACAACCGCTAAATTCAAGAGCGGACTTACCACAACCTACGATTATTTCTATTCTACAAGCGGTATGGATGATTATCCTGCTCAGGTTCATATGATGAACGAGAACCTTCGTGATAAAGCCGCACCCGCACTTTCTTCTGCCCAGCTTATCCGTTGTGCAAAAATCCTTAAAATGGTGGCTCTTGCATTAGGAAAAACAGAGGATAGTGCCGAGTACGATAAGGATATCAAACGCGTTGGCGATGCACTCAATAAATATTCCTGGGACGAAGAAAGCGGTTATTATTCCTATGTTCTTCACGATGAGAACTATGAGCCCACAGAGATTTTCAGAACCAAGTCAGGGGAAAATGTGAACAAAGGTCTTGATGGCATTTATCCCTTAATTGCAGGTGTTTGTGACGAAAATCAGAAAAAGAGAATCATTGAACATTTGAGTAACCCTGAGGAAATGCTTTCACCCTATGGCATAAGTGCTGTGGATATGACCGCAGAATACTTTATGGTCAATGGCTATTGGAATGGTCACGTCTGGTTCCCTCACCAGTGGTTTATCTGGAAAACAATGCTTGATTTGGGCGAAACAGATTTTGCATACACAATTGCAAAGCTTGCTCTTGATATATGGAAACGTGAGGTTGAGTATTCATACTATACCTTTGAAATGGTTAATGTTGTAACAGGTCGAGGCGGATGGTTCCATAATTTCGGCGGACTTTCCGCACCTATAAACCTCTGGACCGCTGCATACTATAAGCCGGGAACATTCAATACAGGCTTTGATGTGTGGGTAGAAAAGCAAGAGTTTATTGATAATAACAAAGCCTTTAAGGCAGAGTTTAAGTACTATGGCAATAACGATAAATACACAGTAATTATTGCTATGAATGATGAAAAAACTGATTACAAAGCAACTCTCAACGGTAAAGAAATCTCTTATACTGTAAGGGACGAAAGTGCAATTGAAATTGTTATCAGCGGTGCTGAAAAAGAGAATATTCTTATTATAGAATAAGGAGAAGGAATTATGGCTTTTGTACAAGGAAAGTGTCCTGAATGCGGTGGAATGTTAGCCGTTGATAATAACGAAAAGGCATCAATATGCTTGTATTGCCGAAAGGCTTTTATCGTGCAGGAGGCTATTGAGCTTTTTGCTACAAGTGCTTATGCTAATGAAGAGGCACCCAAAAAGAAAAAAACATCAAAAACAGCTTCTGAAACCAAAACGAAAAAAGATAAAGCCTCACCGAATACTGAAACAAAGAAAAAAGAAACTCAAAAGCCTGAAAATGAAGAAAGCAACTTCAAAACATTGGCTGAGGATTCTGTTGATGAAAAAGTTGAATCAAAGTCCAGAAAAACCAAAAAAACTAAAGCATCCACTGATAAAATAGAGGTAACAGACAATGATGGTTTTGAAATAGAAGGCAGTGTACTTAAGAGGTATTCTGGAAAAAAGAGGATAATTCGTATACCTGCAGGCGTTACAGAAATAGGTGAAAATTGCTTCGAAAATTCCGCTATCACATCTGTCGAAATTCCAGATGGTGTTAAAACTATAGGTAAAGGTGCATTCAAAGACTGCAAAGCTCTGAAATCAGTGAAAATTTCTGATAGTGTAACCAACCTTGGGGATGAGGCTTTCAGGGGATGTGTCAGACTTGAAAATGTAATAATTCCCGGTAGCATAAAAAAGGTAAGTGCCTTTGCGTTCTGGGGATGCGAAATTCTTAAAACTGTTACGCTACTTGAAGGTGTGGAGGAAATTGCGTGGAAGGCTTTCTGGCAGTGTAAAACTCTTTCGTTAGTTTCAATCCCTGTGAGCATCAAAAAAATTGGTGCTTCGGCTTTTAAAGAATGCGACAAAATGAAGTTTATAAAAATTCCTAATGCCAATGCAGAAATTGATGACACTGCGCTTCCTGAGGGTGGCAGGATTATGCGAGCTCCGGAACCGAAAAAAGTATCAACATCAACCGCATTGTACACCAAAAGAGGTGAATGGGCTGCACAAATGGCTCAGAGGCCTGTTCCAGCCTTTGTAGTGAAGAATGGTGTGCTGACCCAATATACAGGTAGCAGTACAGATGTTGTTATTCCGGATAATGTAACAACAATAGGTGCCAATGCTTTCAGCAGAAATCAGAAAATCAGAACTGTTGTGATTCCCGAGGGTGTTAAGAGTATTGAGCGTCAGGCATTCTATTTTTGCACAAAGCTTAATTCTGTAACGCTTCCCAAGACTGTTACCAACATAGCCGGAGATGCTTTTGAACATTGTTGGGAGCTTAAGAATATCCCGACCCCTTCAAGTGAAGCCAAAAAATCAACAGAAGTAACCAAGACTTTTGAAGCTACATCTAAAGCTTCCAAAGCATCTACAACCGTGCCTAAAAGCGGTTCAACCAAAAAGTCAACTGAAGCAACTAAGGCTGCTGATGCTACATCAAAAGCTTCAAAAGCATCTACAACTGTGCCAAAAAGCGGTTCAACCAAAAAGTCAACTGAAGCAACCAAGGCTACTGATGCTACATCAAAAGCTTCAAAAACATCTGCAACCACACCTAAAACCAAATCAACTACAAAATCAACTGAAACTACCAAAACGGCTGCCACTACATCTAAAGCTGGTAAAAAAACAACAATAAAAGCAGGTAGTGAATTTGTAATTGAAGGAACTGTGCTTAAGGAATATAAAGGTTCTGCCGAAAATGTTATTATTCCGGAAGGTATAACTAAAATAGGTGATAACGCTTTCAAAAGTAATATTACCATCAAATCAGTTACCATTCCTGACAGTGTAACAAGCATCGGGGATTACTCTTTTTATTTTTGCATTTTTCTTTCTTCTTTTTCAATACCAGGTAGTGTGACAAGTATTGGCAATAATGCTTTTAGCCATATAATGATTTCTACTCTTACAATTCCAAGTAGTGTAACAAGTATTGGTGAATATGCTTTTAATGGTTGTCATTTACTTGCTTCTGTTACAATCCCCAATAGTGTAACTCATATAGGGGGATGTGCTTTTGGTGAATGCGATAAGCTTAAAAGTGTTGTACTTCCGAGTAGTTTAGAGGATATCGGCGGTGGAGCGTTTCCTAAAAATTGCAAGATAATGGTACGGGGTTCAGTTCCTGTTGCTGCAAGTGATGATTTTGTTATATTGAAAAATGGTTTGCTTGTAAAATATACAGGATGTTTACCTTTTGTTGCCATTCCTTATGGTGTAACAAGAATAGGTGAATACGCTTTCAGCAGTTCCAAAACGCTTAGATCTGTTGTGATTCCCGATAGTGTTAAGAGTATAGAGAAGGGCGCTTTTTTTATGTGTGAAGCCCTTGAAACAGTTGATGTAGGAAATGGTGTAACAAGTATTGGTGATTTTGCTTTTATCGATTGCAAAAATATCAAATATCTCAAACTTGGGAATAAAGTAACCAGTTTGGGTAAGGAATCATTTGATGGTTGTGAGACTCTTACTAGCCTTATTATTCCTGGTAGTGTAAAAACAATAGGTGAACGAGCATTCCACTTTTGCAAAAATCTTAAGTCTGTTAAAATAGGTAATGGTGTGGAAGTTATTGGAGCGGAAGCATTCTATTTTTGTGATGAACTTGAAGCTATTATGATTCCGGATAGTGTAAAAGAAATGGAATATCGTGCATTTGGACAGTGCAGAAGCCTTAAATCTGTAACCTTTGGTAAAGGTATAGAGCATATTGGTAGTGGTGCTTTCACTTTATGCTTTGCTCTGAAATCGGTTACCTTGCCAAAGACTAAAGTTAAAATTGACGAGTACGCATTTTCTGAATATTGGAAATCCAGGGGAGTATGTCAAAGTTGCGGTGGTAATTTCAAAGGTTTGTTTACTAAAAAATGCGAAAGTTGTGGCAAAACCAAATGAGTTTTTAACATTGGAAAATACTATGCTTTTCATTAGGATGAAATTTACCACAATAAATCGAAGACAAATAAGTACGGGCGGGTCGTTTGACCCGTCCGTACAATTTTAACTTTGCACTTAAGCAAACATCTTAATAACAATTTCTGTTACAAGCACTCCCAAACAGGAGAATGCTGCAACCTGAACAAGGCTTCTTTCAAACAGAGCCGCAACAACAGCAACAATAAATCCAACTGTAGCGGTAATAGGGGAATCTGTTGCATAAAAAATTGCAGGAACTGTCATAGCACTTAGGACTGTGTAAGGTATGTAGTGAAGAAAGGATAAAACAAACTTGTTCTTTATCTTCTCTTTAATAAGTACCATTGGAATGGCTCTTACAAGGTAGGTAACACCTGCCATAACAAAAAGATAAACAAAAAATCTGGAGTTTTCCATTTATTCCGCCTCCTTTTCTTCGCTCTTTATTGGAGCAACAAGGGCAAAAACAACACTTGCCACAACGGCACAGATAATAACCGTGAAGCCCGATGGAACGAATTTTAAAAGAGGGATATACCGGAATGCACAACTGATTGCAATAGCTAAAAGCACGCAGAGTGCCGTCATTTTTTCTTTTTTTGCAACAGGAACAACAATGGCTATAAACATACCGTAAATCGCAACACCTAATGCCGCAGTTACCATAGCGGGTAAAACATTACCTGCAACTGCACCTAAAAGCGTACCGCTTGTCCATCCAAGAATAGGCAAAAGCATAATGCCCAGCATATATCTCGTCCCAACTTCACTCTTGTTGGAAACGGAAACTGCAAAAATTTCATCTGTGTTTGCGTATGCTATTACAAGTTTTTGAAGGAATTTAACTTTGGGCGAAAATTTTTGTGAAAGCGAAACAGACATAAGGGAGTAGCGGGAGTTTATAATAAGCTGTGAAAGTGCAAGCTCTATAAATGTTCCGCCACCTGCAATAATAGGAACTGCCGCCAACTGCCCCGCAGAAGTAAGGTTTGTCAGTGATATAATAACTGCTTGAAAAATAGTGAGTCCGTTTTCAACTGCAAATATACCGAATGCAAAGGCAACAGAAAAATAACCGATGCAAATAGGCAGACCATCCTTCAAGCCTTTCTTAAAGCTATTGATTTCTGTCATTGTTATTGGATAAAGCCTTTCATTGCGTCAATATAAATATTGTTTCTTGTTGTAGAAATATTCGCAAGGAATATTATGTCATCAACCTGATTGTTTTTGGTAAAGTCACTTAAAGTGCCTTTGTAATGACGTGGGTCGATAACGTAAACATTTTTATAATGGGGAATGAGGAATGGCACAAATGCGTTACCATAGCTTTCTTTAATAACAAGACAACTGCTACCCTCGGTGATATCAAGGTTGTTGATTGTAACCAGAGCCTGGTCGCCACCGATAAAGGTAAGGTATTTAAGATTTTGGGCGTAGGTTGAAACGTCTGTGATAACTTCCCATTTGAACTGGTTGCCGTTACCCTCTGTTACAGTGCATTCGACATTGTTGTTCGGCAGATATGCAACAACTGTATCAGGCGTGTTTCCTAATGCAGAGCTTTGTCCTGAGCTTGAATAGAATGTGCCAAGGAAGCCGTCAAAGGAAATTGTAGAATAATCAGAAATCGGCACAGGTGCGACGCCCTTTGCTTTGCAGAATTCATCATAAGCATAGTAGGCACCTAAAGCGGTCCAGTGGTGGTCAGTTCTGAAATATGTGTATTCGTTTCTGTGGGCTTTCTGAGCATCATAAATGCTTGAAACCGCCGTAACATTTTTGAATGAGGCGTTGAAGTAATCAAGAGCCTTCTTCTGGTCGGAAGAGTTAATATCTTTTCTTATGGCGTCGTGTAATTCAATGTCCATACTTGTCGGAATAATCATTGAATAAACATTGGCAGTGTTGCCTGCAGCACTCTTTATGTTGCTAACGCAGTTAATGAAATCGGGGGCAAGAGTGCTCGAAAAATTGTAATATTCATAAGCACTGTTACCTGCCACAAGAATAGCACCCAAAGACTGGGTTTTTATATCGGGCTTTGGCTCGTTGCTTTGCTCTGTTGTTTGTGGCTCTGTAGTCTGGGGGAGGGTTGTTTCCGGAATTACGGGAGACTCTGTTTGAGGCTCTTCTGTAACAGGTACATCCATAGGTGTATCAGGTATTTCGTCACCCATATCTACATCACCATGGATGGCGATAGAATCAAAGCCTGAAAGCTTTTTAACAGTTGTGTTGAGCCTTGTTAGTTGCTCGCGGAAGGGGAATGTGTCTGAAAACCATGTGCTGATATCGTCAAAATAGCTTCCTGAAATAATTGCCTCAACAGAGAATTCGGGAAAAGTCTTTAAATCACGTTTTTCGCTTTCTGAATATGCGGGTCGCAAGGGTATCATAAAAGATATGGTCGCACCAACATAAAGCATAAGGAAAAAGGAAATGATTTTAACAACCATGGTTTTGTTGATATTCTGTTTTTCTTTTTTACGGCGTTTTTTGCCGATGGTATTGGGAAAAAAGCTGAAGCTTATATCCCTGGGTTTGTCATAAATCATTCAATATACCTCATCAGAATTGGAAATAAAGGAAAGGATTATAACTGTCACCCACAAGGGCAAGAGTTGAAAGGAAAAGAATACCTAAGGGTAAAATAATGCTTAAAATTTTATACAAAACTGATGGGAAGGAGCCCTTCTCGCTGCTTTGCATTGCTTTTGAAAATCTTTTTATAATGGGTGTTACACTAAAGAGTGCCACAATAATAAAGATGATATTGCCTATAAGAAGTGTTTTCGTTTCAAAATCTATGAAAGCGTTTCCGTTAAGACCGAAAAGACCTTTTACAACAACCGGAATAAATCTGAAATCGGAGAAACGGAAAAGAATCCAACCGAAAAATACAACAATGAGAAGATATGCGTGGCTGAAAAATGCCGGGATTTTTTCAAGAACCTTAAGTAAACCGATTTTTTCAATAACCAGGAAAACGAAGAAGAAAAGCCCCCAAAGAACAAAGTTCCAGCTGGCACCATGCCAAAGGCCTGTAAGAAGCCATACAACGAAAAGGTTGCGGTAGGTGTTGAATTTGCCTTTTCTGTTACCGCCCAAGGGTATGTAAACGTAATCTCTGAAAAATGTACTTAAGGAAATATGCCACCTTCTCCAGAAATCTGTAACAGATTTTGCAATATAGGGATAATTGAAATTCTCTTTGAAGTGGAAGCCAACCATAAGTCCCATACCAATTGCCATATCGGAATATGCAGAGAAATCCAGGTAAATCTGCAATGTGTAGAAAAGTACACCAAACCAAAGACCCAAAGCAGAACGGGAAGAAAGCTCCGTAATTGCACTTTCAAATGAGCTGTTCATTAAAGCATCAGAAACCAAAAGCTGGTCGGAAAGAGAACCGCAAAGGTTAGCTATGAGAGCTTTTTTGCCAAGACCAACGGCAAAACGGGTGATACCTGTTGAAATATCAGAAATTTTTACTTTTCTATCATTTATCTCCTTTTGAACATCGCTGTAACGGACGATAGGACCTGCAATACATTGGTAGAAAAGACTGGCGTATAAAAGCAACCAGAAAAAGTTCTTTTGTGCAGGTACTTCTTTTCTGTAAACATCAATGACATAAGAAAGTAACTGGAAAGTGTAGAAAGAAATGCCTATAGGCAGTGCAATTTTGGGTATGATTTCAGGGATTCCGAAAACGCTTTGAATGTTTGTAAGCACAAAGCCTGTGTATTTAAAGTAACCGATAAGCCCAAGGTTAATGATAACCGCAATTGTAATAAACAGCCTTTGCTTGGCTTTGGAATCTGTTTTTTCTATAAGTAGTGCTGCCAACCAGTCGCAGAAAGTCATAAATATAAGCAGTAAAACGTAAACAGGCTCACCCCAGGTGTAAAAAAGTAGGGAGAAAATAAGCAGAACGATATTTTTACCGTTTATGCCTTTCGCAAGAGAATAACAAATAAGACATATCGGCAAAAATGCATATATAAACAAAAGACTTGAAAATACCATTTCTGACCTCGCCGTAATTAGATTTAATAATATATATTCATACAGTAAATAATATGTTGAAATTATTCCAATTTATAATTATATAAATCCTTGTCGCAAAATGCAATAGATTTATATAAAATTGATAAATTTGTCAATAATTGTATTATTATTTTTTTAATGAGTTGGTAATGATTATACTTGACTTAAAGGACAAGATGTAATAAAATGATATTTGGTAAAAATTTAACATCCGAAAGGAGAAATAGAACATCATGAATTATTCACATGAAGTTGAAAAAATGTGTATGGTCCAGAAAGGACCTCACCACGGTCCCGCTCCCATCCCTGAAGAAGGCAAATGGGTAAAGGCTTACGAAATCAAAGACATTTCCGCTTTCACACATGGTGTGGGTTGGTGTGCACCTCAGCAGGGCGCTTGCAAACTTTCTCTTAACGTTAAAGAGGGTATCATTGAAGAAGCTCTTGTTGAAACAATCGGTTGCTCCGGTATGACTCACTCTGCTGCAATGGCAAGTGAAATTCTTCCCGGCAAAACTCTTCTTGAAGCTCTTAACACAGACCTTGTTTGTGACGCTATTAACACAGCTATGCGTGAGCTCTTCCTTCAGATCGTTTATGGTCGTTCACAGTCTGCTTTCTCTGAAGATGGTCTTTCAGTTGGTGCAGGTCTTGAAGACCTTGGTAAAGGTCTCCGCTCTCAGGTTGGTACAATGTACGGTACAAAAGTTAAAGGCGTAAGATACCTTGAAATGGCAGAAGGCTATGTTACAAGAATGGCTCTTGACGCTGATGACCAGGTTATCGGTTACGAGTTCGTTTCTCTCGGCAAAATGACAGACTTCATCAAAAAAGGCGACGATCCCACAACAGCTTACAATAAAGCTATGGGTACTTACGGCAGATTTGCAGATGCTGCTAAGTATATCGATCCCCGTGAAGAATAAGGAGGTAAA
>JAZNHK010000151.1:0-15571 GCA_045576915.1 Acutalibacteraceae bacterium | reverse complement strand
TAATTCAGTTCGCCCTCAAAAGTCCATTCAATGAAAATTTCACTATCGGCATTCCACCACCGCCGACTCTCTTTAAGCTTCTATAATCATTTACTACTCTTCGTCATAGGTTTATTTTATGTTGAAAGTTTATCACTAACGATTTAAAATGTCAACTATTTTTTTCAATTACCAAATTTTAATGATACTTGGGTAAGAAATCGCCATGAGCCTCAATAAGGTCATCCACCATTCTCTTGATTGTATCAATATCGAGTTCACTTGCTGTATGTGGGTCAAGCATAGCTGCCTGATAAATATGCTCAAGCTTTCTTGTTCTTGCAGCTTCAATAGTAAGGAGCTGAACATTGATGTTTGTCATATTCATTGCCGCACACTGCACAGGAAGAGCACCAACATAAGTACCGTGAACGCCTTTGCCGTCAACAAGGCAAGGAACCTCAACACAAGCTTCTGCAGGAAGGTTTGTAATAAAGCCTTTGTTTATAACGTTACCGCCGATTTTATAAGGTGTATCGGTTGCAACAGATTCCATAATATGAGAAGCGTATTCATTTGAACGCTTATGCTCTTTAACACCATTTTCAAGCAATTCTGCATATTCCTTTTTCCAGCCTGCAATCTGATTTACACAACGGCGTGGATATTCATCAAGCGGGATATTGTATTTTTCAATAAGCTCTGGATATTTGCTCTTTATGTAGAACATATTATACTCTGCGTTATGTTCACTTGACTCTGTGCAGTAATAACCGAAATGCTTGATATATTCAAGTCTTACTTTGTTGGTGAAGTCTGGGTCATCAATTTTTGCCTGAATTCTGCTCTTGATTTCGGGATAAAGGTCGTTGCCGTCCTTATCTGCAATTTCAAGAAGCCAGCCCATGTGGTTAATACCTGCAATAAGCTCTCTTCTGCCCTCAAGTTTGTCTTCCATACCCAAATCTCTGAAAAGGTCGCTGCTACAGGTCTGAACGCTATGGCAAAGTCCAACAGTATTAACGCCTGTATATCTCTGCATATAGCCTGAAAGCATTGCCATTGGGTTAGTATAATTAAGGAAAAGAGCATCAGGGCAAACCTCTTCCATATCTTTTGCAAAATCATCCATAACCGGAATTGTACGAAGCGCACGCATAATACCGCCGGTACCGAGTGTATCTGCAATAGTCTGGCGAAGTCCGTATTTTTTGGGTACTTCAAAGTCTATAATTGTACAAGGGTCGTAAAGGCCAACCTGAATTGCATTAACAACAAAGTTTGCACCACGAAGGGCATCCTTACGGTTTTCAACGCCAAGGTAACATTCTACCTTGCCATAACCACCCATGGTTTTCTGCATTGCTTCAATAATGGTTTTACTTTCGTTAAGGCGTTCGCCATCAATATCATAAAGAGCGAAAACGCTGTCACGAAGAACCTCGGAGCCCATACAATCTCCGATAACATTTCTTGCGAATACTGTACTACCAGCACCCATAAAAGTAATTTTCATATTTTTAACCCCTCTTTCAAGGTATTTAATTTTCATTCAATCAAATGATAAATCCACCGTTAACCGAAATCACCTGACCAGTGATAAACTCAGCTTTATCACTGACAAGGAAGCTCACAGCATCGGCTATATTTTCAGGTGTACCCAAAGCATTCAAAGGTGTTTCACCCTTTAAAATCTGCTTATCATCATCAGAAAAGCTATTCATCATATCGGTTAAAACAACACCGGGTGAAACCGCATTAACACGCACACCTGAAAGTCCTACCTCTTTTGCAAGAGCTTTTGTAAGTCCGATTAAACCTGCTTTTGCGGCAGAATAATGGACTTCCATTGAAGCACCAACCTCGCCCCACATAGAAGCAATATTTATGATAACACCATTTTTTTCTTTAATCATATTTTTAAGTGCTTCACGTGAGCAATAAAAGGCACTTGAAAGATTAGTACCAATCATTTTCTGCCACATTTCATCCGTTATATCAGTAAAGAGCATTTGCTGTGCAATCCCTGCATTATTGACCAGAACCGCCACAGTGCCTAACGCTTGTGAAACCTCATCAAACATTACTTTAACTGCGGAAGAATCTGAAACATCACATTTAAAAACTTCAACTTCTGTAAGTTCAGAAAGCTCATTTTTTAATGCAAGAGCCTCTTTTTCTGACGTATTATAATTTATTGCAATTTTAAAACCATCTTTGGCAAGCGAACGGCAAATTGCAGCACCGATTCCCTTTGCACCACCTGTTACCAGAGCGACTTTGTTATTTTTCATAAATTCAAATTTTTATTCAGCAACAGCAGTTGTTGTTAAGCTACCTGCAACGTTTGAAAGAGCTTCCTGGTCCATAACCTGTTCTGTATAACCGGCAGGAGGTGCAAACACGCCCTCGGAAACCTCTGCTGTGATTACATCATAATAGAGGGTTGAACCATCACTTGCCACTGTTTTAACAAGTGTTTTGCCGTTGAAATAGTCGCACGTGCCATCATCATATTCAACAACGGTGTATTTAATTCCGTGCATTTTTTCCGTATAAGAATCAACCTTATTTTTATTGTCATACAAATTCAAGCCGTTACCACTGAACAAATCCTGAATCAATTGCTCGTCCCCTGATTCATCCTCTACAACAGATTTTGCAATTTTCATATATGTTTTTGTAGAAGGCATAACAATGTAAATATATTCATAACCAACAATAAGGCAGAATTCCTGATTATTATAATAAATCATAGCGGAAAGTCGGTTACCATTACGAGCCATTCTGTAAGGATAGGAATTGCCCTCTTTATCAACAATTCTTGCTTCTATAAGATACTTATCAGAATTAAGAACTGCAAAGTCATCCTGAACGTTTACATTATCTTTAGAAGGCTCTGTTACGCGTTCTGATGCCGCTTCATTGGAAAGCTTGGTTGTTGTTTCTGGAGTGTCTTTATCAACCTTATTTGATTTTTTTGTTGTAGTTACGTTACCTACTTCAAAGAAATCTTTACCATCCTGAATTTCCTGGGGTGAGAGAGTTATTTTTTCAGTTTCAACAACTTCGCCTTTTTTGTTTGTAACCTCAACAACGCTTACAACGGGAGCCTCCGGTACAGTAACAGTGTGCACAACTGTTTCAATACGTGTGCTACCCTCTTCATCTGTTACCACCATTGATTCAACTGAAGTTTCCGTATTACTTTCACCATTCAAACCGATTGAAACCTCACAACTGCTGAAAGCTATGAGAACAACAACCAGCAATGCGATTATTGTGAAAACGGGAGTTTTGTTCATAATTACCTCCGAAAATTTTTTCTTTATTTTATCACAAGAAAAAGTGGATTACAACAATATCACAGATAACTTAATTATTGTTTACAATTTCTTTATTTTTGAGATATTTTATGCTATTTACTATCCTTAACAAGTCTGCGAAGATATTCGAATGTGTATTCTTCACCATAATCTTTGAGCATAAGCAAAAGGCTTTCAAGCAAGTCCGAGGTTTTGGGATGAATGACCCTTCTGTGCTTGGCTTTCATAAAATAGTCCAAGGGAGAATCGTCTGTATATTTATCACCATTGTAGATTTTACCTGCAGCAACACGGTCACAAAACATCTCTGCCACATAGTTTATGGGCATTTCTACCGGCTCAACAAGCTTTGAAACCGGGTTATAATCCGTCCAATATTCAAAATGATGCTTATTTCTGCCCTTGTGATGAATCCAGGCAAGTGAATAGCCAAACTCAGCTCTTTCGCCCTCATTAGGACTACGTTTACCGGTATAGTATTGTATACCCGGACGAAATTCCGTAGGAGAATATTTGGACAAATCGTGCCTTAATCCCTGCCAGAATATTCCCGCTTTTTTGCAATGCTTTATAACAAGGTGGCGATGCTTTGTTATGGTTACAAAATGACCTATAAAATTATTCATAAAACCTCTGTAGTTATTTGCTTATTTTATACACATAAAGATGTTCGCAATTAACATCCTCGGGAGCACAGATATCTGTTCTCAAAGCAAGCTTACCATCTTTATTCTCAGCAATAACATTACCCTCTGAACCGAGAAGAGAAATCTTGTAATTTTCATCAAAATTGATTTCCGCGAAAACTGTTTCTTTTGAAGGGAACTTTTCTGTTATTGCATAGATATTGCCATCTCTCTGAGTATAGTAAACACCATCCGCACTCTTTTTGGAGTAAACTTCGCTTTCATAAATTGCTTCGCCGTTTACCTCCAGCCATTTACCCATACCAAGAAGACGTTCTTCCATAAGAGGAGGAATTGTTCCGTCAGCATCCGGTCCGATATTGAGAAGGAAGTTGCCCCCCTTTGAAACAAGGTCACAAAGGGTTTTAAGAAGCTCTTTAACGGAAAGATAGTTTTCACAACCTTCTTCTTTATTGATACCGAAAGAACAACCGATACCACGACATTCCTCAAAGGGTCTGTCAAGCTCTACATCTTCAATACGCCTTTCTGTACCGAGATAAACATCAATAATGCCATATTCAGTTGTAAAGTTACCGCCTTTTCTACCGCGAGTTTCTTTACCCCAACGGTCATTGGGAACGATTGTATCTTTAACAGAGGATTCGTTGTAAAGCCACTGCAAAAATTCAGTTGAATGCCACACGGAGCTTTCATGCTCCCATTCTCCATCAGTGAAAAGAGTTGCAGGCTGATATTTTTCAACAAGCTCTTTAAGCATTGGGTGAAGATGCTCCAAAGCATATTTTTCAGGGTCTTCAAGGTAGTACGGATGCCACCATTCATAAACAGAGTGATAAACACCGAAACGCACGCCTGTGCCCTCCATAGCATTTTTCAGTTCCATAAGAAAATCGCGTTTAGGTGCACATTCAACGGAGTTAAGACCGGGAGCATATGCTGTTTCGTAAAGGCAATATCCATCGTGATGCTTTGAAACGAAGTTTATGTACTTAGCACCTGCACGTTTGAAAAGGTCCGCCCATTTATTTGCATCAAAACGATGACCAGTAAACTCATCTTTAAAATCATAATAGGGCTTTGAGTTATAATGCTCTTTGTGGAATGCTTTATATTTCACCTGTGCTTCAGTTTCAGGATTTTCCATATTACAAGCATAGCCGTACCACTCTGCATAGTCTTTAATGGGAGCATAAGCAGGGATGCTATAAAGTCCCCAATGAATAAAAATGCCGAATTTTGCTTTACCAAACCATTCGGGTACTTTTCTTGAGTTTAATGACTCCCAATTATTTTCAAACATAAGATTACCTCTTTTCATATATCTCAACACAAAAATGAACCGTTGTTTCAAGACATTCTAAGGAGAGCAAGCGTTGAGCATCCTCTCTGCCTGTTTTATAATAGTACGGTGTCATTTTAAAAAGATTTTCAATATCTTCTTTATTTGTGAGTTTGATTT
Organism: Acutalibacteraceae bacterium; assembly: GCA_045576915.1. Taxonomy (GTDB): domain Bacteria; phylum Bacillota; class Clostridia; order Oscillospirales; family Acutalibacteraceae; genus DTU089. The sequence goes on along the minus strand of JAZNHK010000151.1, from coordinate 10,157 downwards.
TATATTTAATTTCATTTTCTGAAACAAGGTTAAACAGCTCTTCATCCCTTTTTTCAGGCTTATTTTTATACGGGTCTTTATACAAAGCACATTTAAGCTCCCACAAATGGTCTTCCAAAGGAATGGCTTTAATCAGTTTACCACTTGGCTTTAACACTCTGTAAAACTCGTCATAAGCAGAGGGTGCAAAAACGCTCAATAAACAATCAGCACTGTTATCCTCAAAAGGCAGTGAAAAAGCACTTGCAACTGCAAACTGACTGTTTTTTATAGATTTGGCGGCATATTTTAAAGCATCCTTAGAAATATCTATTCCAAAAACTGAAGAGTTTTTGCATTTAGAAATTTCAGATGTATAGTATCCCTCACCACAACCAACATCAACAATAATTGCATTCTCCTCAACAACTTTTTCAACTGCATCAAAAAGACCTTGGCGAAGCTCGGAATAATAGCCCTTTTCAAGAAATTCACGCCTTGCACGGACCATAAGCTTATCATCACCATGACGTTTTGCAGAAGATTGCTGTGACATCAGAAGATTCACATAACCATCCTTTGAAACATCAAAGCAATGGTTATTGGGGCATTTATAAGTTTTTTCAAACAAAGTTAAACCGTTTTTGCAAACGGGACAAATAAAATCCGACATAACATTAAACAGGAATTATAGACTGTCCGAAGACAGCCTACAAATTACTCTTCTATCAATAATTTTTTAAGTTCACTCATAAAAGTGTTTATATCCTTGAATTGACGATAAACAGATGCAAAACGGACATAGGCAACCTCGTCAATATCTTTAAGCTTATCCATAACAAGCTCACCGATTCTGACAGATGTAACTTCTCTGTCAAGGGAGTTCTGAATTTCCGCCTCAATTTCGTCGATAGCTTTTTCAATTACGTCAACTGATACAGGGCGTTTTTCACAAGCTCTCATCATACCGTTGAAAAGCTTATCACGGTCAAAAACCTCACGGGCTTTGCCATCCTTTTTTACAACGACAATGGGAACACTTTCAATAATTTCATATGTAGTAAAACGCTTGCCACAGCTTATACATTCTCTGCGACGACGAATTTTTTCACCCTCATCTGTAGGACGTGAATCGATTACTTTACTTTCTTCAAAATTGCAAAAGGGACATTTCATATTGACTGCCTCCGTTAATAGAACTAAGTAGTAACATTGTACCAAATATTGTGTTACAATTCAATACCTTTCGCAACATTTTGACATACGCCACCTATATTTTCCATTGAAAAGCACTCATTATTTATATTATTATTGCTATGGTGATAAATTTGACTAAAATAAAAAATCTATATAAAAAACTTGGGAACACATCCCGCCTTATAATAAAAATAAGTATATTATTTTCACTTATATTTTCTCTTTTGGGAGTATTCGCAAATCACGCTCACTTCACGCCATTCCACTACGAGCTTTTGCTGATTTCCGACGAGCTTATTGCTACATCAAGAGCTTTTCTAACAATAGGCTTCATCGGTGCATTTTTGTTCAATTATTTGGAAAAAAAGGAGTGATGAGGTTCAACCTCACCACTCCGGAACTTTTATTTAAATTTAACAGACGAAAGGACTTCAACAACCTCTTCCTTAGATTCATAGCCAAAAAAATTAATTTGCATAGATTTATTAAGGTCGGTTTTAGATTGAATTATAAAACTGTAAAGCTTATTGTCGCCATTATGTAATTTTGTGCCTATACAATAAAACTCATCATTTTTCACAAGCAGATAACCCGTTCCTATACCCATTGAATTCTTAATACTGTAATACGCCAATGCTTTTGCATAGGTTTCAGGCGAACAGAAGAAGGGTACATCAGGCTCTTCCATTGCTATAATTTTTTCTTCAAGAGATAAATCATATCCCGGAGCGAAATCAGATTCATAGCCCATAAGCTTCACTCCCCATTTTACAAATGGTCTTGCAGGTAGGAACACATGATTCTCAAGGTATTCAGACATACCATAAACCATCAAACCTGAACCATGTTCAATCACGTGAATATATTTATCTTTATTGACAACTAATTTTTCAGTATCGCTTTCTTTTAATTTTTCTATTTTATACTTTTCACCTACACACAAGGTCACACTATCATTTTCGTAGTCTTTTTTATTGACTAAATCAACCGATACGCTTTCACAACTCTGATTAAAAACTGCTGTGCTATTGTTAAACACCTCATGGTCGGCTTTTGCAGCATATAAAATAAAACGATACATTCCTATTACGCCAAAAAGAATCACAAGAATAAGCACAAGAGCAACCGTTTCAATTATGGTTTTCTTTTTACCTTTTTTTATTCTTTTACCTGCATTTTTAACAGCTTTTTTCATATCCTCATCAACTTCGGGTACAATGGGACATACTTTTATTTTACGAAGTTCTTCGTAACATTCGGAACATTCCTCCAGATGCTCTTTTACAATATCTGTAGTCTTTTCGCTACAAACACTATCAGCATACAAAGGCAATAAATCCTTTATAATATCGCAATCAAACTTATTCATTAAAGTCACCTAACCTTTCTGAAATTTTAACTCTTGCTCTGTGATATGTAACCCTTGCCCAGCTTTCAGTTTTACCAAAAACCTCAGCTATTACCGAAAACGGCAACTCTCCCAAAGCTTTCATATAAAACACCTCTTTATACGGTGAAGAAAGCTCCGTTGATATTTCAAGAATCCTTTTTGCACATTCTTTATCATCAGCTTTTTCAACAATGTTATCAAAGGATGCAAGGGTTGTGTAATCGTCGATGTTCTCCATCTTTTTCTTTCGCTTCAGAGAAACGAACTCATTATGAGCAATCCTGCATAACCAGGTTTCTATTCTACATTCGTTTTTAAATTTATCAATATTCTTAAACGCCTTATAAAAAGCCTCCTGAGTTATATCCTCTGCAAGAGTTTCATCATAACAAAGAGAGAGTGCATAGTGTTTAACGTATTTATAATATTTCGAAAAAACAAGTTCAATATCGTCCATACCATCTCCCCTTTCACATTTTTGAACGTTCAACTATTAGACGAATTAGGTTTGGGTTTGTTACAAGAAAAAAAAATCAACAGCGAAGCTGTTGTATGTAATCCGTCACACGACGGAATGCAATCACAACGAAGTTGTGTATGTAATCATTTCATAGAAATGTATGTAATCAATCCGAAGACTGAATGAATCAGAGTGATGACATACAGCTTCGCTGATTACATACGCCTGACAGCGATTACATACAATCCTTCGGATTGATAAAAAACGACAAGTTTCTTTCGAAACTTGTCGTTTTTTTGGTGAGTCATCGGAGATTCGAACTCCGGACACCCTGCTTAAAAGGCAGGTGCTCTGCCTGCTGAGCTAATGACTCATATTGAAACCCTGAAGGTCAGGGTTTATTTCATCAATTTAAACATAACAACTGCTCCAAGAGCAACTACGAAGAAAATCGCTGCAACGATTTTTGTGATCTTTGCAAGAAATGCTTCTTTTGTTCTGCCTTTATTCTTTTCGAAGAATGTATCAGCACCGCCGGCAATCGCACCGGAAAGACCTTGCTGCTTACTCTGCTGGAGCATTACTGTTGCAACAATGATTACTGCTGAAACGATAAGAACGGCACCTATAAGGTAATGATACCATAAAAGCTGATCCATACGTAACTTTCCTTTCGTGTCTGAACATTGTCTCGTTCACAACGCTCGATTATAATACCACAAGCATTTAAAAAAATCAAGTGTTTTTTCTATTTTTTTTTATTTTTTTTTATTATATGTATTTTGCACAAAAAAGCGGGTAATATATAATCAGCGAATAAACATTTTGTATGCGTTTGCACCGTTTCCCGGTACTTTTGTGTTAAACATCGTCTATGCGATTTTTCCGGAACGGTAAATTTATTCGCTCTCCCCGTTCATTGAACGGGGAGTTTATTTTTTTACATTAAAGATAACTGCTCTGCAGTATCTTCCGAACTGAGTGTAGCACCTGCAGCGGGAAGTGTTTTTGTGCGATAGCGGTGAGGTTTAGAGAACTCACCTTCATTGTAAAGTCTTACATTTTGCACCTTATGGTACTTTTTAAGAGTCAAAACATTTACACCAGCAGTATCCTTTGTGCTTTTAGGTGAAATCGCACCTGTATTTACAAGAAGGTGTCTGCCTGCTGTAGAAGAAATTACAATCTCTGCATCTTCTTCGATATACATAACAGAAACAATCGGTGCTTTATCAGAATATGCTTTAATAAGTTTCTTACGTTTTGTTTTGGTTTCGTAGCCGGACATTGAAACCTTCGCTACCTTACCATTTTCAAAAACAAACAGCATATAACCTTTATAGTCGCTTGTTACTGCCATATAAATGGGCTTTTCGTCTTTTTCGAATTCAAGCTTTGAGGGAATAAATTCACCCAAAATGCTTGCCTTTGAATCTTCAAAATCCGATGCCTTTGCTTTATAGACCTGACATTTATCTGTAAAGAATAACAAATCTGCAGAGTTTTTTGAGTTGATGGCAAATATCATCTCATCCCCTTCTTTAAGCTTCTGCTCGCCACCCATACGAAGTGACAAGGGGGTAATTTTCTTAAAGTAGCCATCACGGGTAAAGAAAAGATTTACTTCATAATCAGGAATTTCCTCAACGTACTCTTCTTCCATATCGGTATCGTAAACAATCTCACTGCGTCTGTCTCTACCATATTTTTCTGCAACCCTTGTTAGCTCATCTACGATAATCTTTTTAACTCTTGATTTGCTGTTGAGAATATCTTCCATATCTTCGATATTCTTTTTCAGGTCATCAATATCAGAAAGACGTTTTAAAATATATTCTCTGTTAAGGTGACGAAGCTTTATTTCCGCAACATATTCAGCCTGAATCTCATCTATACCAAAGCCAATCATCAAATTGGGAACAACTTCGCTTTCTTCCTCTGTCTCACGAACAATCTTAATCGCCTTATCTATATCAAGAAGAATCTTTTTAAGACCTAAAAGAAGATGAAGCTTATCTTTAGCTTTGGTCAAATCAAAATATACTCTTCTCTTAACACACTCGGTACGGAAAGCAATCCATTCTTCAAGAATTTCAGCAACACCCATAACTCTTGGCACGCCTGCAACAAGGATGTTGAAGTTTGCACTGAATGAATCTTCAAGGGTTGTTTGCTTATAGAGGCGTTTCATAAGCTTTTCAGGGTCTGTGCCACGCTTGAGGTCAATAGTGATTTTAAGACCTGACTTATCTGTTTCATCCCTGATATCGCTTATTTCTTTAAGCGAACCCGCCTTAACCTTTTCAATTATTTTATCAATAATCGCTTCACAAGTAGTCGTTGCAGGAATCTCTGTAATATCAATGCAATTGTTTGATTTATCATAGGAATACCTTGCACGTATTTTTATTGAACCCCTACCTGTTGAATAAACCTCTTCAAGAGCCTTTCTGTCATAAACAATCAAGCCACCGCCAATAAAATCAGGCGCTTTAAGAGTTTCAAAAACATCAAAATCAGGATTCTTGATAAGACCTATTGTAGTTTCGCAAAGCTCTCTAAGGTTAAAAGAACAGATATTACTTGCCATACCAACTGCAATACCACTGTTCATATTAACAAGCACACTTGGGAAAGAAACAGGCAAAAGAGTTGGTTCTTGCATAGTACTGTCATAGTTATCAACGAACTCAACTGTATTCTTATCAATATCACCAAAAAGCTCCGAACAGATGCCTTCAAGCTTTGCCTCAGTATAACGGGCAGCAGCGTAAACCATATTTTTGGAATACGCTTTACCAAAGTTACCTTTACTGTCAATATAAGGGTGAAGAAGTGTTTCGTTCCCCCTTGAAAGACGAACCATAGTTTCATAAATTGCCGCATCACCATGAGGGTTAAGCTGCATTGTTCGACCAACAATATTGGCAGATTTGATTCTTGTACCATTTATCAGCCCCATTTTATACATAGTATAAAGGAGCTTTCTGTGAGAGGGTTTGAAGCCATCAATTTCGGGAATAGCACGTGAGATAATAACACTCATAGCATAGGGCATAAAGTTTGTTTCAAGAGTATCTGTAATCTGTTGGGTTACAACCTCACCAGCACCGATAATTTTAGCCTTAACCTCTTCAGTTTTAACTATTTCCGGATTATCTTTTTTCTTTCTTGCCATAATTACTCCTATTGAACATCTTTCGCATTAAGAAATATCTGCAAGGTCAAGATAGAGATGACCATTTTCTGCAATAAACTCTTTTCTATCCTGAAGATTATCACCTAAAAGAAGTTCAAATTTTTCTGCAATAAGCTCTTCTACATCATTTGGTTCAACCTTGATAAGCCTGCGTGTCTGCGGATTCATAGTTGTAAGCCACATCATATCCGCATCGTTTTCACCAAGACCTTTTGAACGCTGAATGGTGTATTTTGCATCACCGATTTCTTCAAGAGCCATAACCTTTTCTTTTTCTGTATACGCAAACCAAGTCTGCCCTTTTGATGTAATTTCATAAAGGGGAGATTCTGCAATAAACACCTTACCCTCCTTCAAAAGAGTGGGCATAAGTCTGTAAATCATTGTGAGAATGAGTGTTCTGATATGGAAGCCGTCCACGTCCGCGTCGGTACAGATAATAATCTTGCTCCAACGAAGATTTTCAAGATTAAACAAGGAAAGCTCTTTATTAGATTTGCTTGAAACCTCAACACCACAACCAAGAACTTTTATAAGGTCTATAATTATATCGCTTTTAAAAATTCTGTTATAATCAAATTTCAGACAGTTAAGGATTTTACCTCGTACAGGTATAACCGCCTGGAAAGCAGAATCACGAGCCTGCTTACAAGCACCAAGAGCAGAATCACCCTCAACTATGAAGATTTCGCGTTCATTTTTATCTTTACTTCTGCAATCCACGAATTTTTCAACTCTGCTTGTCATATCATTAGACGAGGTAAGAGTCTTTTTAAGGTTGAGCCTTGTGCTTTCAGCCTTAACGCGCGAACGCATGTTGATAAGAACCTGTTCACAAAGCTTATCCGCATCAAGTTTATTCTCGATGAAATAAATTTCAAGTTGATGCTTGATAAACTCTGTTAAAGCTTCCTGAATAAACTTGTTTGTTATAGCTTTTTTTGTCTGGTTTTCGTAAGAGGTCTGGGTTGAGAAGGAAGATATAACAAGCACCAGACAATCCTCAATATCCTGAAAGCTGATTTTAGGGTCATTTTTTGTATATTTGCTGTTCTGCTTCAGATATGCATCAATCTGTGAAACAAAAGCACTTCTTGCAGCCTTTTCAGGTGCACCGCCGTGCTCAAGGAAGCTGGAGTTATGATAATACTCCTTTAACTGCTTTTTGTTTGAAAAGCAAAGTGCGATATTGATTTTAACCTTATATTCAGGCTTATCCTCTCTATCCTTACCTTTACGCTCTGCTTGCCAGAACTGAACAGTTGTGAGACCATCATCCCCAACAAACTCGTTCACGTAATCAACAATACCATTATCGTAAATATATTCAAATGTTTCAAACTTGGTTTCTGTAAGCTGATTTTTGAGAATAAACTTTATTCCCGGATTAACAACAGACTGCCTTTTGAGTATTTCCTGAAAATATTCAAGAGGAATGTTTATATCTGTGAATACTTTCATATCAGGACGCCACTTAATTCTTGTACCGGTATCCTTTTTGTCATAAGGCGTTTTGCTCATTTCCCCATTGATTTTACCCGCCTTGAACTTAAGCTCGTAGCAATAACCACCGGAATGAACCTCTGCTTCCATATATTCCGAAGCATATTGTGTAGCACAAAGACCAAGACCGTTAAGACCGAGAGAATACTCGTAGCTACCGCCATCATTTGTATCGTACTTACCACCTGCATATAAATCGCAGAAAACAAGTTCCCAGTTATAGCATTTTTCACGATTGTTATAGTCAACGGGAATACCACGACCAAAGTCCTGCACCTCAACTGATTGGTCAAGAAAACGTGTAACAACAATTTTCTTGCCATAGCCCTCGCGAGCCTCGTCAATTGAGTTTGAAATAATCTCAAAAACAGAATGCTCACAGCCATCAAGACCATCCGAGCCAAAAATAACCGCCGGACGTTTACGGACTCTGTCAGCACCCTTTAATTTTTTTATACTTTCGTTACCGTATTCTTTGGGTGACTCTGTTTTTTTAGCCATCAAATATACCTAACCTTTCGAATTATGAAACTCAAAAAATACAATTTTTGGGTATTTTACCCTATATATTATACAATATCTTGGTGCTTAGTCAAGAATTTTATTTACCGTAAAATTATAAAGGGAGTTTTTTCGGACTATGATGAACTATCTTTTACCTCTTATGATTATTTTCTCTCTTTTCTGTGCCATAGCAACAGGTAAAATAAGCGAACTTTCAAATTCAATAGTAACAGGCGGAACGGATGCTATTTCGCTGGTAATCAAATTAACAGGTGTTATATGCCTTTGGAACGGATTAACTGCAATTGCACAAAAAAGCGGACTGACAAACCTAATGTGCAAACTACTTTCCCCTGTTTTAAATTTACTTTTCCCTAAATTGAATGATAAAAGAGCAAAAGAAGCAATTGCAATGAACATAACCGCAAATTTTTTAGGCTTGGGAAACGCAGCAACACCTTTGGGACTTGAGGCTATGAAAAGGATGCAAGAACTCAATCCACATCACGAAAAAGCCACAAACGATATGGCAAGATTTGTTGTTATAAATTCCGCCGCAATTCATCTCGTGCCAACAACAATAGCTCTTTTAAGAGCAGAATACGGAAGCTCTTCACCAATGGAAATACTTTTACCGTCACTATTAACTTCTGTTACAGCTCTGACAATAGGTGTTATTATGACAAAAATTTTAAGCAAGGTGTTTAAATGAATAGTTTTACAGATTATATTCTTCCGATACTTGTGGTTTTAATAATTCTTCACGGAGCACTTAAAGGAATAAATGTTTTCGATGAATTTATAGTTGGTGCAAAAACAGGATTTAAAACTATTTTAGATATAACACCCTCTCTCATAGCACTACTGCTTTGCGTAAATATGCTACGAGCATCAGGCGGTCTTGATGTTATATGCTCATTGGTTTCTCCTATAAGCACATTTTTGGGAATACCAAAGGAAATAACGCCACTTGCTATACTCTCACCCATATCCGGAAGCGGTGCTTTGGGAATGTATGAAAACATTTTAAAAAGCTTCGGACCTGACAGCTACATAGGCCGTTGTGCATCTGTCATTATGGGTTCAACTGAAACAACCTTTTACGCCATAACCCTCTATTATGGTTCAATAAATATAAAAAAAACACGACACACCCTGCCAAGTGCATTGTGTGCCGATTTAACCAGTTTTATTCTTTCACCAAAAATTGTAAATCTTCTTTTAATAAAAAAGAGACGAAAAGTTAGGATCCAGATGCATTGAATACGCCTGTGAATTTTCACCCACAATGATATGGTCTGCAAGAGCATAGCCGATTTTACGAAGCGTTACACAAATCATACGGGTTGCATCAATATCAAAAGGAGATGGCTCAGGTGTTGAAGCAGGATGATTATGAGCGAGAACAGCAACAGAAGAATCGCTATCCACAAGAATTTTTATAAGCTCCTTCATATTGATTTCTGCTGACTTCAAATCACCCTCACCTATTGTGGTGCAGCATTTCAACCTCTTATTTGCATCGAAGCACATAAGAATAACCTTTTCGACCCTCTCCCCTTGAAGGCAAGAAACAGCAAGTTCCTTTAAATCATCCGTCGTTTTATAAACACGCTTTTTGGAGGGTTTTGCCTTTGACATTCTGCAAAATGCTTCGCCCATTGCCGCAATCATTACTGCAGTATTCTCTTCAACGCCGTCAACTCTTTTAAGTTGCTCTATATTAGCATTGAAAACCTCTGCAAAGGAACCGAATTCATTTATGAGTTTGTGTGCTAATTCGTTTGTATCTTCTCTGGGTATGGAATAAAATAGCATCAGCTCGAGGAGTTTGTGCTCCTCAAGCTGCGAAAAACCATTCTTTATTACATTTGCTTTTACACGTTTTCTATGACCTGAATGAATACTTTTCTCTGCCATTTTTT
>JAZNHK010000150.1:0-6966 GCA_045576915.1 Acutalibacteraceae bacterium | reverse complement strand
TTATAATTAGATTTACTATTCAACTGCATTATTTACATCATAAACAATACGGAAACGCTAGCCCCAAAACAATGGTTAGGTTTATTTCCTCGCATAAAATGTATTCTTGCCCGCTCCGTGTTTAACAATATATCCATCAGCTGTCAATTTTTTCAGATGACGCTCCACGGTGGAAGCACTAAGACCGGGACACAGTTCCAGAATATCTCGCTTTGTAAACTTGCCCAATTTGCTATCTATGGCATTTTTAACAGTATCTATAGATGCAGGGCTTACAATTTGAATACGCTCGTCAAAGTCGCGATAAGCAGCGATAATGGTACCCAACAGATACTTGATAAACGAAGTGGGATCATCCTGCTTCTCATGCCAACCAGCCTGCGACTCCTCAAGTGCTATATAGTAGGCATCCTTATTTTTGGCAATCTTAGCCTCCAAAGAGATATATTTACCGATCTCATAACCGGCACGATACAGCAACAAAGTGGTTAAAAGTCGAGACATACGACCGTTACCATCAAGGAACGGGTGCACACATAAGAAGTCATGAATGAACACCGGAATAATCAGTAGTGGAGCTACCCGACCTTCACCAATGGCACGATTATATTCGTCACAAATCATCTGAATTGCTTCCGGCGTCTCATAAGGAGCCATTGGAGTGAACAAGGTAAAACGATTACCCTCCTCGTCCGTGGCACTGATATAGTTCTGCACATTTTTAAAACTGCCACCGAAACCGGAGTCCGTATGACTAAGCAAGATTTTGTGCAACTGTAAAATGTAGTTTGGCGTTAACGGAATATATTCAAAGCTTTCGTGTACAATGTTCAACGCATCGCGATAACCGGCAATCTCTTTCTCGTCACGATTACGGGGCGTTGTGCGTTCGCTCATAAGCTGACGCAGACGTGTTTCTGTTGTGCGAATGCCCTCGATAGAGTTGGATGCTTCCGTGCTTTGAACCTTGGCAATCTCAATTAAACGCTCCAACTCCTGCGGTTTTTTCTGCACATAAGCACTTTGTTTTCCCTTGTATTCGTGGATAAGAGACAGGTAGTTAATAACCTCATTATCCCATGTTTTATTCTCTAATTCAGTATAATCAAAACGACGCATTCTCGTCACCTCCAGAACTTTCTCGTCAATTATATCGCAAATGACGAGAAAAAGCAATGTTTGATGAGAAAATCACAAGATTTATTATCATTATATGCTATCAAAAACTTCTACACCGCTAATGAAAACGAATAGCGTATTGTAATCTTATGGCCTTTAGAGATACGATTATGCCTGTCAAAACTCAAAGTTCGTACGGGTATAATGTTCTTTAAAATGATATCCGTCTGCGACGGATGATATACCTAGTGTCATATATAAAAATCCCCTTGGGATTTTTAGTTAAGAGTGAAAAGTGAATAGTGAATAGTTTCGGGTCTGCGACGCAATTATAAATGTTTGGAAGCGAAGCTTCCCCAATATGCACTGCAAGTGCAAATCATGTTTTCATAGAAAACAAATCATGAAACTGATTTCAATTCATGTTGCTATTCAGCAACAAATCATCTGACAATGATTTTCGCTCCGCGAATGATTTGCTCAAAGCATGATTTGCAATTTTATTGCATGATTTGTTTTGCTTCGCAAAACATTATTTTTCAAACTAATTCAAAAACTTTACAAACCACCGGCACAAAAACAAGTCCCGGAAGCAAATTCGCAACCTTGATTTTTGTAATACCGATAAGGTTAAGTCCAAGGGCAACAATCATAACCGAGCCTGCACAAATGAGCTCCGCAACGGCAAAATCATTAAGAAAAGAACCTAAAGCCATTGAAAGTGCCACAAGTCCGCCCTGAAAAACAAGCACAAAAGCCGAGCTGAAAAGCACACCTGTTCCAAGACTTGCACCAAGCATTGTTGAAGAAATCAAATCAAGAACAGACTTTGTGTAAAGCATCTGGTTATCCCCTGAAATACCTGCGTTCATTGAGCCCACAATAGTCATAGCCCCAACACAGAAAAGAAGAGAAGCGGTAACAAAGCCTTGTGAAAAGGTACTTTTTTCATTTTCACCTTTTTTCTTTTGAAGTCTGTCCCCTATTTTACCTAGCTTTCCATCAATATCAATGAGCGTACCGATAATTGTACCAAGCACCAGGGAAATTATCATAACAAGCTGATTCTGCCCTTTGATAATCCCCGTAACACCAATAGCCACAGTACAAAGACCGATGGCGGTCATAACTGCATTTGTCAGCTTTTCAGGTATTTGTTTTTTAAGCAAAAGTCCAACTGTACTACCCACAACAACTGTTAAAACATTTACAAGCACACCGCTGAAATTAGTCAATAAATCAAGCATTGTTTTCACCTAAATTCCAAGGATAAATATCAAAATCAGGAGAGGAAGTAAATTCCACAATCCTCTTTGTTACCGGATGATTAAATTTTATATTATGGGAGTGAAGAGCAATATCACAATCCCTTACCTTGCTGCCATAATGTCCGTCGCCTGTTAAGGGTGTTTTTCTTGAAGCAAACTGCACACGAATCTGGTGAGTTCTGCCCGTATGTAAAAGTACTCTGACAAGTGCATTTTTCTCATTTTTCTTTAGAACCACATATTCAAGACTCGCTTCTCTGACACCTTTTCTCATTCTGTTCACAACAAACGAGCGATTCTTTTTAGAATCCTTAAAAAGCAAATCCTTGTAAACACCCTCGTCCCTTTCGGGTATGCCGTCAGTAACTGCAAGGTATGTTTTATAAAACTTACCATTTGCAATATCAGTAGAAAGTACAGCTGCACTTTTTTTATTCTTGGCAAAAACCATAACACCGCCAACATTTCTGTCAAGACGGTGTAAAAGGTGAAGTGTTTTTCTGTTTTCATTAAGAAGAAAAGCTATAATCCCCTTTTCCCCTTTTTGGGAATCCTCACTTAAAACGCCAACGGGCTTGTCTATAACAAGGATGTCCTCATCTTCAAAAATAACCGGGATATTATTTGTGGAGGTCGTATTTTCCATTGTATTCCTCAAAAATTGCTTTGAATTCTTCGTTGTTATATTTTATTTTGTTAAGATAATTATGAGCGTCAAAAGTATCATTCTGTGCTTCGATTACCGCAACGGCAATATTGGAGCAGTGGTCAGAAATTCTTTCACAGTTTGTGAGCAAATCAGAAAGAACAAAGCCCATTTCAATAGTGCAATCACCGCTCTGAAGACGGTTAATATGATGGGATTTAATTTCGGAAGCAAGTCTGTCAATAACCTGCTCAAGAGGTTCAACGCGGGTTGCAAGAGCTAAATCATTTTTCTCGTAAACTCTTGTTGTCATAACAATAATTTCTGTAATTGCTTCAATAAGGGTTGTAATTTCCTTCTGTGCATTTTCGGAGAACTGAATTTTCTTTTCGTGGATTTCCTGTGCAACCTTTTTAAGGTTAAGAGCGTGGTCGCCAAGTCGTTCAAAGTCCCCTATTGTATGAAGCATTCTTGAAACTGTACGGGCATCATTTGCAGAAAGGGATTCTGCCGAAAGCTTAACAAGATATGTTCCTAATTCGTCCTCGTAGGTATCAAGTATACCTTCATTTTCTTTAATAAGCTTAGCTTCCTCTTTATCGTATGCAAAAACAAGGTTAAGTGCTTTGAGAATAGTAACCTTTGAAATAATCGCCATCTGTGAGGTGTAGTTATCACATTCCATAACCGCAACCGTGGGAGAACGGAAAAGGCGTTCATCAAGGTAAACAACTGCTTTCGCCTGTTCTTCGTCAGCCTTTTTATCTTTAATAACCTTGTGAGCAATTTTACCGAGAAGCTTTGTAAATGGTGCAAGAAGAATAACTGTTGTAAAATTGAAAATGGTATGAATTATAGCAATACTTGCAGGGTTTACAAAATTCACATCGAAATAATTATCGATAGCCGAGTTCACAACAAGGAATACAGGCATAAAAATCAATGAACCCATGATATTTATAATTGTGTGAGTAAAGGAAACTCTTTTTGCGTTTGCACCTGCACCGATACAGGAAATAAGCCCTGTTGCACAAGTACCGATATTCTGACCTAAAATAATCGGCACTGCCATTGTATAGGTAATTGAACCTGTGAGAGAAAGAGCCTGAAGAATACCAACGGAAGCAGATGAAGACTGAATAATTGCAGTAACAACCGCACCGATGAGAATACCGATTATGGGGTTATTGAATTTAAGAAGAACCTCTTTGAACTGGGGCATTTCAGAGAGTCCCGAAACAGAATCCGACATAATGTCCATACCGTAAATAAGAAGAGTAAAGCCAACAAAAATAGTACCGAGAGTTTTCTTTTTGTCGCTTTTGGACATCATTATAAAAGCAATACCGATAATTGCAAGAATAGGTGCAAAGTTCTGGGGCTTAACCATCTGCATAAGGAAGGAGTCGCTCTGAACACCAACAAGGGATAAAAACCACGCAGTAATAGTTGTACCGATATTAGCACCGAAAATAACTCCGATTGAATTTTCGAATGCCATAAGTCCGGAGTTTACAAGACCAACAAGCATAACTGTTGTTGCAGAAGAGGACTGAATAACCGCAGTAATCAATGTACCCATAATAATACTTACGAACACATTGGATGTCATTTTCTTAAGAATTATTTCCAGCTTACTGCCCGCCGCCTTTTCAAGGCCGTCAGACATAGTGTTCATACCGAAAAGGAAGAAAACAAGTCCGGCAAGAAGACTCAAAACATCAAAAAAGGTCATACTATACCTCCTGAAAATTCAAATTATTACAAATAGCATTTTACCACAGTTTTTCCCACTCTTCAATATTGTTCTACAAAGAAATTAAATAATGCAAAATTGAAATGCTGAATGCTAAGTGCTTAATGCTAAATAAGCTTGGCAAAATTCTGATTTTTACAAAACAAAAAGAATTCAGAACAAAAAATGTCCTAAATTCTTTTACGTTACAATATTTAGCACTTAGCACTCAGCATTTAGCACTTTTAAAGTTTTGAGCATCCATAGCAGTTAATCAATGCATCCAGCTTTTTACCCTGTTTACAAAGTGGACATTCGTGAGCCGGCACTGCAAAATAACCCTCTAAATCATTGGGGTTGAAAACTGAGTTAACAGTGTAACCACCGCAATTAGCAACAGTTGCGAAAATTGAGGCAACACCTGAAACCTCACCGCCGTAATATTTAATAGCTTCAATAGCCGCCTTTGCAGTTGCACCTGAAGCAACGGAAACTGCAAGAATAAGCACATGCTTACCCTTAATCATATGTACAAGGTTATCTCTGAACATCATCTGTGAGCCGTTAACCATTTCGGGAGTAACAACATAAATAGTCTGATGAGCGTAGATGTTTGCAAAAGAATTTTTGGTAAGCTCGTTTGCAAGGCAAGCACCGATAACTTCTGTGCCATCAAGGCAAAGAATTGTGTCAACAACCGTTGTGCTGTAGTTATATGCTGAGCAAAGCTCTTCAGCAACCGCCTTTGCCTCTGAATAACGGGATTTCTGGTCGGCAACGTCAATATAATAATTTGAATGAGTGTAGCTTGTTGCAAAGTGACCCTTTGCTACACGCAAGAAAAGATTTTTTCTTTTAGTTTTGATTTTGAATACTTCTGTTGTAGGCATTTAATTATCCTTTGGTTGTGGTATAAAATAATTTTATATTATTTCAATTCTATTTGTCTATTGGTGTATTGCATAAAATCAAAAAGCCTTATTTAATCATTTCGTCAAATTGAGCCTCTGAAATAACGGTAATACCAAGCTCATTAGCCTTTCGGAGCTTACTGCCTGCATCCTCACCTGCAAGAACATAGGTAGTTTTTTTGGAAACAGAGCCGGAAGCCTTACCACCGAATTTTTCAATAATTTCCTGAGCTTCTCTTCTGCCGAATTTTGAAAGCGTACCCGTAAGCACAAAGGTCATTCCTTTAAATCGGTCATCCGCCTTTTCAGTAAGATTTTCCATATTAAGACCAAAGCACTTGAAATCTTCAATAAGAGCCCTTGTTTCAGGGAGTGAAAGTGTATCAACAAGAGTTTTTGAAGAAATATCACCCATACCTTCAATTTCTTTGATATCCTCTTCAGATGCATTTAAAAGTGCATCCATTGTGTCAAAGTGGTTTGCAAGGAGCTTTGCCGCCTTCAAGCCGATATGATGAACACCAAGTGCAAAAATCAATTTGTATAAATCATTGCCTTTTGATTTTTCAATAGCCTCAATAAGATTGAGTGAGCTTTTTTCACCCATTCTTTCAAGAGAAACCAAATCCATAGGACTTAATCTGTAAATATCCGAAGCCTTTGCAATAAGCTTTTCATTGACAAGCTGTTCAAGAACTGCCTCGCCAAGACCCTCAATATCCATAGCATCACGTGAGCAGAAATGAATCAGCTTACGAAGAAGCTGAGCAGGACAATCAGGATTCACGCAACGGATTGCCGCCTCACCCTCCTCACGAACAACCTTACTGTTACAGGCAGGGCAGTTTTCCGGGTATTGGTATTGCTCATTTTCACCTGTATGCTCTTTAACGCCAAGCACCTCGGGTATGATATCCCCTGCCTTGCGGACAATAATTTTATCACCAATTGCAATATTTTTTTCTTTAATAAAATCCGCATTGTTAAGCGTTGCCCTTGAAACAGTTGTACCTGCAAGAATAATAGGCTCAAATATGGCAGTAGGAGTTAAAACACCCGTTCTGCCCACCTGAATTTCCACATCAAGAAGCTTTGTTTCCTTTTCTTCGGGTGGGTATTTGAAAGCAACCGCCCATTTAGGAAATTTAGATGTACTGCCAAGCTCTTCTCTCATTGAGAAATCGTCAACCTTGATAACTGCACCGTCAATGTCAAAGGTCAGATTACCTCTGTTGTCACCAATGCCGTTTATACAGGAAATTGCATCATCAATACTGTCGCAGAGAG
>JAZNHK010000149.1:0-2118 GCA_045576915.1 Acutalibacteraceae bacterium | reverse complement strand
AGCAAAGCTCAAAAAGGAAAACGGCGGTGAAGCTGTAAATTCTGTTGTTTTCCAGCATATAATCGTACCTGAAATTTATGATGTTCTTAAAAAGGTTGATTCAAAGAAGCTATTTTCAGAAAAACATCTTTATAATGAAGATGAATATTATATGTTCGACCCAGAAAATACAAACTATGGTACGCTCAATGAATATCCATGTCCGGGTTATTACAACGATGGTCAGTTTGATGCTTTGGTTGAAACAGGCGATGTGCTTGCAATGTTCACAGGCCACGACCATACAAACGCATTTGGTGTAAGAAACCAGAATATTGATATTTTCACCTCTCCAATGACACGCTATAAGGGATTAGCTTATACAACTCAATATGGTTATCGTGTGGTTGAAATTGACGAAAACGACACTTCAACATATACAACAAGAGTTGAACGTCTTTATGATGTGTTTGACCACGACTATGCAAAGGAACAAAAGGAAAGTGGCGATAAGTATTCAAAGAAAATCTCTTACGAGCTTGCAGTCAAGGGGAGAACACAAAAAATATTCACTGAAATTTATCAGTCAGTAGTTGAGTTTTTTACAGGTAGAACAGTAACATATCCAGATTATAAATAAAAAATTAAGCGTTGCACAAGGGACAACATAATCCCAAATGCAACGCTTATTTATTTATACACTTTGTTTACTTAAAAGAATTTTTAAAGTAAGGTTATAAACTCTTTGTATGCTTTAGGGTTAGCAAAAACAACATCATTCGGTGCTGAAAAACTAATTTCTCTTCCTTGATAATTCAATGCAACACCACCAGCTTCTTTTAAGATTAAAGTTCCTGCTGCAATATCCCAAGGCTGCAAACCTTTCTCAAAGAACACCTCACATCTGCCACAAGCAACTGTGCAGATATCGTAAGCAGCTGAGCCACTTCTACGAATATCACGAGAAAAATCAAAAACCTTTCTTAAAAGTGCAAAAGTTTCATCTGTATTTTCAGGATGATATGGAGATGTTCCAAAAAGAGCAAGTCCGTCTGAAAGTGGGCGTTCACTCACCTTTATCCTGTTTCCATTAAGGTTCGCTCCCTTGCCTTTTTCAGCACTAAAGAGCTCGTCAGTATAAGGGTTATATACAACGCCTGCAATAACATCATTATTATTGCAAAGTGCAACAGAAATGCAACTACAACGATAGTCCTGCATAAAGTTTGTGGTTCCGTCAATTGGGTCAATTATAAAACGCAAACCATCAGTTGAAAAGTCATTCTCGCCTTCTTCACCGATAAACTGGGCATCAGGGAAAGATTTGCCAAGCTCTTTAAATAAGAATTCCTGTACAGCAACATCGTATTTTGTTACAAAATTTTTCTTACCTTCTTTGGCTGTTACAGTATTCTCCTGATTGTGTGCAGAATGAATTATCTTTCCTGCCTCTTTTACTATTTCAGTAATTTTGTTAAGCATTATTTATCATCCTTTTAAGTATTTGTCTACATGAATTTTATTGTTAAATCATAACATACTGCGCCTTAAAAATCAATAAAAACAACCTACTACATAATAGGTTGTTTTTCCATGTACGACGCTCGATTTTTTAAGGGCTTAAGCGATGCATAATTCTCTATGAAATCCTTAGTTATATGTACCGTTATTTTACCACAGACCTTACAACACCATCTTTTAGGTATGTTGGGTCAAATTTGGCAGTACGGTAGCCTTGCAGGATGGTGGAGTAATAATATGCACTCGGCTTTCCAAGTGGCCTGCCTGGATTCATAACATACATCATAACTTGTGTTTGTCTATTACCGATTTTCACATTCACATATTCCTTTCTGTAAAGTCGTGGGTATCCTTCGTAAATATCAAGGCTTTCTTCGTCTTTATCGAATATCTCCCAAATCATAACCGGCACTCGGTCGTTTTCAGAAGGCTCGACTGTTGCAACTGCACTGCCGTTATAACCACGGAATGTGAGTTTGTAGTGTTCCAAGTAAGTGGTTGCTACTACTTTTGCAGTAGGGCATCTGTAAGCCATTTGTTGCAGGTTCAGGTTTGAACCATAAGCTAAATAAAGTTTTGACATAAAATACTTCCTCTCTTAATTTGATATATTAAGGT
>JAZNHK010000148.1:0-2710 GCA_045576915.1 Acutalibacteraceae bacterium | reverse complement strand
ACTTTTTTATTAAATATTCCAGATTATCTCAAGTTTGTCTTTTGTCACATAAATTCGCTTTATAATGGCATTTGCAATCTCTCTTTTTCGTTCAAAAGAGAGCTCATTAAACTTCTCGAAATCACATATAACTTTTTCTTGTGTCGATGAATTGTTATTGCTTAATCTCTGAATATCAGCTTCTATTCGTTTCTTTTCAGTTTCCAATTCTTCAACATTTTGATTTATGTATTTCATAACCGTTGCACTTGCATCTTTAACACCTTTGACTATTTCAAGAATCTCTTCGTCAATTTCAGCAATTCTTAATTTCAGTTCTTCAATTCTGTGGTCAGATTGCAAATCAACTTTTTGTTCAATCTCTTTATATGCTGATAACTTTTCTTTCATCTTTTCGTAAATAGCATTTTCGAATTCATCTGAATGAATTGTTCCAGCACCACTACACAATTTGTCATTCATTTTCCGTGAGCATAAGAAGTAACTTACATTCTTTGCTTCATAGGTTTTCTTAACAATTGCATAGCCACAGTTACCACATTTAATAAGACCTGCAAGCCAAGTGTTTTTTGCTTTAGGGTTACGCTTGATTTGTTGTTGAGCTAATGCTCTTTCACGACAAGCAATCCACAAATCAGAATCAATGAAACCTTCGTGAGGTGCAATAACCAGAACTGCATTTGATAAATCTGTTTGCTTACTTGTGTCTTTATCTCCTCTGTATAAATAACAACCGTTTGTACCGATAAAATCTTCAGGCGGATTTATAATTTTTGTACCCTTTGATTTATAGAAATTATATATATTCATATCGGCTTTTACATAAATGGGATTCTTGATAAAATCCTGTACTCTTGCACGTGTTACTACTCTTTTTCTTACTGATGAAGCTGGCATATTACGAACAGCTTCTGCAATATCGTAACAAGAGTTATTCACACTTGAATACATTTCATAGATCTTTTTAACTACTTCTACCTCTTCAGGAATCTGTTCATACATTGCAGTTTTAATTCCGTCTATGGTTACATCAACTCTTTTAAATCCCATTGGTACAGGTCCACCCATATAAAAACCTTTTTGTGAACGTGCTATGTAGTTATCACGAACACGTTGCTGAGTAGTTTCTCTCTCAAGCTGAGCAAAGGTAATACAGATATTAAGCATTGCTCTACCCATAGGTGTACTTGTATCAAATCTTTCGGTTGCCGAAGAGAACTCGACTTTTAATTTACTGAAGGTATCCATCATAGTTGAGAAGTCAAGGATACTTCTGCTGATTCTGTCAAGCTTATAAACTATAACTTTTGTGATACCTTTTTTACCCGATTTAATGTCCTTCATCATTTTCTGGAACTCGGGACGGTTGGTATCTTTACCGCTAAAACCTTTATCCTTATATACTACATATTCCTCACCACGTGCTTCATACTCACACATTTCAATCTGAGATTCGATTGAAATACTGTCTTCTTTTTCTACCGATTGTCTGGCATAAATTGCTATCATAGATTAATCACCTTTCTATGACACACTAAGCCAAACACACAATACCTTAATCGGCTTTTAAAGTCCAGACTATTCTTCATTATTTCCGAAAGCCTTTGCTAAAGTATTTTTTATATTCATCTCGGCAAATTCGAAGTCATTTCTGGTGAGGTTTGGGGCATATTCTTCAACTATAATAAAACGATTACCTAACTTTATTTCTGAACTCTTAACAAGTTTCTCGGTAATAATCGGTTTACTCATAGCACCACCCCCTGTTTACATATATATTATAAGGACAAGGTAAGGTATTCTTTTTTATAAATTGGCGTGGCATAAAACCACGACCGTATCACATTCCTTTCTTATTTTATTTCATCTTACATACCAGACATAACTGGCCCGATGTATTCTTCATTTTCATTTTCTTTTTCGTTTTCATCTTCATACTGATTGCTGTATGCAGATGTTGACTTATCAATTTCATTTTCATTGTTCCTTTCTTTTTCTTTCTTGTGTTCATATATAGCTAAAGCTGTGCCAATTGCAAGACCTGCAATTACGCCCATTGTAACATCAGGTTCTTCCTCTTCATCATCTTTTCGCTTGCCACCTATTGCACCAAGAGTTGACAAAGCAGAACAGACAGTACCGACGTTATTGAGGACACGAGCATTCCTATTCCTAACTGAATTTGAACTTTTCGTCTGGTTAACATTCTTGCTGCGTCGTCCGCTTTCATTGTTAACCACTCTATCTTTTCCAATGAAGCGTTCGTAATCTCGTCGATTCTGTTCCCAACCTGTATTTCTTGGCGCTTCATTTCTTCCAGTGTACTTTCCGTTTTCTTCAGATAAGTCTCCAAGAATTTTTCCATCCTCATCAAAGATTCTTTGTTCATTGTTTCTTGACTCTCCGACCAGACATTCATTATTTCTTCCATTCTTCTTGCTGTCAGAAGTCTGGTGAACAATTCCATTATCTTCGGATAAAGTTCTGTATTCATACTCAGAAGTTCCACCATTGTATCCCAATCCTTTTCCTGAATCGGAACCATCACTGGCATAGAACTCTGACTGAGGTTCTGTATATTCTGCGAATTCTTTTCTACCAGATTCGCTATCATAGTATTTTTTCTTGTTGTAGAGCATTGCTCTGAGTTGTAATTCATATTCCATATTCTCCTTTAAATATTTTTCTTCGTGTAATTTTATGTCACGAC
>JAZNHK010000147.1:0-16024 GCA_045576915.1 Acutalibacteraceae bacterium | reverse complement strand
GCTTTCGGGCTTAATATCTATTTTCCAGCCTGTAAGTCTTGCAGCAAGGCTTACATTCTGTCCCTTGTTACCGATAGCAAGAGAAAGCTGTGTATCCGGAACGGTTACGTGACAAGCCTTTTCTCTTTCTTCATCAATTTCAACCTTGAGAACATCTGCGGGAGCAAGAGCTGCAGCAATGAACTTAGCGGGGTCTTCATCGTAAATTACGATGTCGATTTTTTCGCCGCCGAGAGTCTCAACAATTGTTCCTACGCGAGAGCCCTTAGGTCCGATACAAGCACCAATTGGATCAACATTTTCGTCCTTGGTTGAAACTGCAATCTTGGTTCTTGAGCCTGCTTCACGGGCAACTGATTTAATTTCAACAATTCCGTCATAAATTTCGGGAACCTCTGTTTCAAAAAGTCTTCTTACAAGACCCGAATGAGTTCTTGAAATCATTGCTTTAGGACCCTTGGGAGTATCCTTAACACCCTCAATGTAAACCTTTACAAGCTGATTTTCCGTGAATGTTTCGTTAGGAAGCTGTCTTGATTTGGGAAGAACAACTGTTGCCTTACCGATTTCAAGAGTAACATTACCTGTCTGGGGATCAATGCTCTGAACCTTACCTGTTACAAGCTCTTTCTGCTTTGACTCAAACTCACGGAGCATAAGACCTCTTTCAGCATCGTGGATATCGCCTCTGATAACATTTTTTGCAGTTGTTGCGGCAATTCTGCCGAACTGCTTTGTTTCAAGAGGAATTTCAACAAAATCGCCAACAAGAGCTTTTTTGTTATATTTTACTGCTTCTTCCTGAAGAATATCTGTAAATTCATTTTCTATCTCTTCAACAACCTGTTTTCTTAGATATACTCTGAGTTTGTATTCCTCGGGGTTACAATCAACAAAAACAACATCCTCACCGCCATATTCTTTTCTTACGGATGTTACAATAGCGGCACACACTTTTTCAAGAAGATAATCTGCAGGAATACCTCTTTCCTGTTCGAGCATAAGTATTGCTTCGAAAAATTCTTTGTTTTCATTTTTCTTGGTTGATTTTCTAGCCATTTTTCCTATCAATCCTTTCAGTATATAATCAAAATATTAAACAAAATTAAAATGAGAAGTCATCCAGCTTAACCCAAGCTATCTCTTTCTTCTCTGCAGTCATAGAATTTTCTTCATCAAACTCAATAGTAACTGCACCATCATCGGAGTAATCAATAAGAACTCCTTTAAATTCGCGCTGACCTTCAAAGGGACGAATAAGTCTTACAATAACCTTTTCTCCCATAAAATAATCAAAGTGAAAATCTCGTGTGAGCTTTCTTTCGATACCGGGAGAAGAAACCTGTAAATTGTATTGACGGTCAATTAAATCAGCTTCGTCCAACGGAGCATCCATAGCGTGACTCATATTAACGCAATCCTCAATACCAACGCCGTCTACCTTATCAATGAATATTCTGAGATAATAGTTTGCACCCTCTTTTTCGAAGCAAACATCCCAAAGGATTAAACCCAATTCTTCTGCGATGGGCTCTGCGATTTCCCAAACCTGAGAAACAGTGTTCTT
This sequence comes from Acutalibacteraceae bacterium, assembly GCA_045576915.1. Lineage (GTDB taxonomy): Bacteria > Bacillota > Clostridia > Oscillospirales > Acutalibacteraceae > DTU089. Next base: position 14,457 of record JAZNHK010000147.1, on the reverse strand, counting down.
TGCCAAATCAGCACCTCTTTTAATCTTTATTTTTTCTACAAACTTTTAAAAATTGTTCAAATTTTTTTCGCTCCGAACGAAATTTTTGACAATAAATATGAGAGCAGGTTTCCCTGCTCTCACTCAAGTTCATATTCGTACATTGGTAATATACCATATATTATTAAAAAATGCAAGAGTTTTTTTAGAATCGGCTTCCCACCTCTTCACTAAAAAATGCCCTTGCTTTCGCAAGAGCATTTTTCTCAACCCCAAACAGCGTAAAGGGTAATATCTTCAGTTACTGTAATTGCATCGCCAAAATCTACATCGGGGGTTTTTGCCTTTTCATCAAAGGACCAACCCATAAAATATTTGTTGTTCTTTTTGGGAGCGTGGAAAGAAACTCTTATTGTTTCGCCCTCTTCTGCAATTTTTTCAATGGGAGCTTTTTCACCGCCGTTTGCATTGTAAATTACAGTGTATTTTTCTGCCTCTTTATATTCCACAATAAAGCCTGTGTTATATTTTTTATCAAATGCTTTTGCTTTTTTGATTTCTGCTGAGCCATCATTCAAAATTGCTTTTGCAGAGTTCTCTTTTTCAGAGTTAACAAAATATTTTTTGCTGTCTTTAAGAAGAAGTGAAAGCATATCTGCATTATTTTTATCAATCTCAGCAAGTCTGCCACCTTTTGCTTTGGCGACTGCTTTTGCCTGAGCATAGGTTAAGGGTGTGTCATAAACTTCATATTTAACATCATTTAAAACTGCACCATTAACTGCTTCGATTTCTTCTACATTTATTTCACAAATAAAACCTGTTAAGCTTCTTTTTTCGCTTGATTCTGAAACACCATCTTCTGTGATAACAGAGCAATCGTTCTTTTTAGCTTTGTAATATTCACCAATGAAATATCTGCCGAAGCCATTTTCGCCTGCGATTTCTGAAATTGCTTTATATTCTTTTTTAGAATCAATTGAAACAAGCTGACCTCCCATTTTTTCGGAAAGTTCCTTTGCCTGTTGGTAATTCACAGCAACATCATAAAGTGCATAAACACTGTTTTTAACTGTTTTTACTGTTGTTGCTTCAGTAAGAGTTGTAGCAGTTTTTGCATTATTTTCATACTGAGGTCTTGCGACATAATTGATTCTTGCATGAAGGTATGAGGAATAGCCTGAACTTGCAGGATACTGGCAAGCCTTAACCTGATCGGACATATTTCCCTCAACAGTATAAATTGTGTTTTCATCCACATCAACAACAAGACCTACATGGTCGATACATCCATAACCACCTGAGCAAGTGCAACAAAAAATAAGGTCACCTGCCTGAAGAGGTCTGCCGGAAGAAAATGCAAAGCACTCTGCACCAACAGAGGGAAGAGTTGAATAGTAAGAATTGCCTACACTTGTAAGCTTAGGATAAATAGAAGAGGGAATACCTGCAACATAGCCACACCAGGATGCGAAAACGTTGCACCAATAACCCTGACGACCATACCATCTGCCATATTCGGTAACATTTCCGCTACCTGTTGAGCTTCCGGAATAATCGTAATAGCTTGATTCGTGGTAACCGACCTGAGACTTTGCAACATTAACAATGTCTGTAACCTGGTCACCTGTAAGCTTAACGTTCATCAATCTTTCATAATAAACGCTGTTTTTGTAAGAAGCGGAGGCTGAGTATTCGAGGCTTTTGGCAGCTGCACTTACGCCGAAAACGGAAGTTGCCATGAGAACAGTGGTAAGAAGAACAACCGCAATTCTTTTAATTCTGCTTTTTGTCATAGAATATTTTTCGCCTTTCGTAAATTTCATATCAGTAATATTTATTGCATGAATGTAACTAATTATTACAAATTTGTAACCTTTTGTAACAACCTCGGGCATTATAACATAATAAACCCTCTTTTTCAATGTGAAAATTGCACTATAAACGGACATTCTTTTTTGTAAATTAGCACAAACATATACAAATTTTCGCTATTTTCTTTCAAAAACAGTTACATTTTGAAATTTTTATGAACAAAAATTACACCATTTTAAATTGTAACAAAATGAATGATATGCTATATTTAATATATAATAATGTAATATAAATACATAAAAGAAAGAGGTGTTCTTATGGCTCGAATTATTGTTGCCGGTGCCGGTCATGGCGGTATGGTTGCAGCAATCAGATTGGCCCGTGAAGGTTATGATGTTACTGTTTTTGAAAAATCAACAAAAGATGCTTTAGGTCTGCCTCAAAGGGATGTTTTTGAAAAGGACACTTTTTCTTACATTGATTTACCTGCCCCACCCATTTTTTCCGTATGTAAAAATCAATTGACCTTTGTTGCTTCTGGGGAAACAACACCACCGCTTACACTCCCCCAACCAGAAACGGAAGCAATAATTATGGAAAGAAAAGTTCTTATTAACCATCTTCTTTCTCTTGCAGAAAAAAGTGGTGTAAAAATCAAATATAACTGTCCGGTTATTGAACCTATCATTTTAGGTAGCAGAGTTGCAGGTGTGAGAACCTTTGACGGAGATTTTTATGCAGATATTGTAATTGACTCTTGCGGTGTAGATTCACCTTTAAGAAATAATCTGCCCCAATTTATGAGCATAAACCGCGAAACCAAGGATTTTGATGTAATTTACACCTATCGTGCCCATTTTGAAAAAGAGCCGGGCGTCCCCGACCCCACAACTTACTATGACATCCTTGCAAAAGCTGACGGAACAGTTGGCTTCTCCTGGGTTGTTACGGATAATGAGTTTGTCGATATTCTTATCTGCCGCTTTTCACCCTTAACTCAGGAAGCTGTTCTTGAGGAATTGCAGAAAATATATAATGAATATCCACACATAAGCAAGAATTTTATTCGTGGAGGGTTATATCTGAAAATCCCTGTTTGCCAACCCTTAGGCGTACTTGTAGCCGATGGCTATGCCGCAATTGGCGACAGTGCCTTTATGACCTATCCCATAAAAGGTTCGGGAATTTCATACAGTATGAAAGCAGGGGCAATGCTTTCGGACGCGATTATAAATGATGTTGATTGCCTTCTTAACACAGAAACTCTCTGGGAATATCAAAAAAGATTTTTCAAGGAAATCGGTTTTACTGCCGGTCGACTTGCACTCATTAAAAACCTGATGACCTATTTTACCGCAGAAGAAATTAACGAGCTTATGAAATCAGGGATTTTTACAACGGAAGACCTTTCGCAGATTATGTCAAACAAGCTTGATAACCTTTTTGGTACAACAGGCAGAGCACTTGTAAAAGATAAAATAAAACAAGTCAGAGAAAACGTTATTCTGAAAGAGAAATTTTCCGATTTTATAATGTGGATGGGTAAACTGGCAGTAACAGAAACTTATTTACCCAACAAATACAGCCGAAAAGATGTTCAAAAATGGGTTGACCGCTATAATGAGTTTTTTGATAGTATAAGAAAAGTGACAAATTGAAAGTGGCAAGGGGCAAGTTTCGGGTCTGCAACGAAATTTATAAGTCACCGGTCGCCAGCCACCAGCTACCGGCATAGGTTCTGCGACGCAACTATATATTAAAGAAAAAGAATTCAAGACACTTTTGTCCTGAATTCTTTTTGTTTTTTTATAAGATTTTTTAGTGTTGCGAAGCTTATAATGTTTGGAAGCGAAACTTCCCCTCAACTCTTCACTTTTCACTCTTAACTATTCACTTAAAACGCCAAAGGCGTTTTTCATTTTCCCATCAATTCCAATGGTTCAACGTTTTCCCCGTTATAGTAAATTTCAAAATGCAAGTGACTTAACTCTGATTTTTCGCAAGGAATTGTTCCGAGATAACCAAGAAGTGAACCGCTTTCAACAATTGTACCCTTTTTCACTTCAACAGTATCTTTATTAAATCCGCAATATTTTGCAACTACGCTATTCCCGTGGTCAATTTCAATTACAGTACCCAAAAGTACATCCTCATAAATCCTTGTAACAGTTCCATAACCAATTGCTTTTACCTGCTCACCCTCTGCGGCTTTGAAGTCTATTCCCGAATGAGTCCGCCAATCTCCCATTGTGGCACTGTATGTTGGCACTTCAGGAGAATAATCTTTTAAAATATCTGTTCCGAGAGGTAAGGAATAATAATCTTCATAGGGCGTTGCGTATTTACTGCTCTGGGTTGTTTCTTCTTGGTTTGGTTCTTCTTGGTTTGGTTCTTCGGTGGTTTCCTCTGTTTTTTCTGTTTGCTCTCTTGTATCGGGTACATCCGTAAGATTCTGCCTTACTTCAAAATCCGGCTCAGTTGTAAGAAATTCCGCATCCTTACTTGTGGCTTTTTCAGTTGTGATTGTTACATAATCACTTTCAATAGGTGCAAGGTTTCCCAAGGCTTTTTCTGTGTAAATCTTAGTTATAAGTGCTGTACCCAAAGCTAGAAGCAAAGCAAAGGCATAGGCATATTTTACTTTCTTCATTGTTTTATCGTTTTTTGCAGCTCTGATGGGCTTTGGCTGACCAGATGGTGTGTTATCCGGGATTTCCAACGGATTATTTTTTTCGTTATCATTTCTGTTTCTGTCGCTCATAATATGTCCTCCTATGTTTTTATATAAGTTTTTGACAAAAACAGAGATTTTATACAGTTATAAACAACAAAAGTCACTGTCTGCAAAAACAAACAGCAACCTTTAGTTATTACAATATTTTTTCTAAATTTGCAAAATCCTCCATTGTTAGCTTTTCTGCTCTTACTGTTCTTTCAAGACCAGCTTTCTCCAGTGCATCTGCTACGATGCTTTTATTTATTCCCAAACCGGCACTTATGGAATTTTCAGCGGTTTTTCTTCTCTGAGAGAATGCGGCTTTAACCAATTTGAAGAAAAACTCTTCATTTTCAACTTTAACAGGTGGTTCTTTTCTTATTGTAAGCTGAATCACTTCGCTATTAACCTTTGGTGGTGGTAAAAATGAATCTCTGGGAACGAAGAACAACTTTTCACTTTCCGCATAATAGGAAACTGCAACAGTAACCGCTCCGCCATCACGGGAACCAACCTCTGCACAGAGTCTGTCTGCCGCCTCTTTCTGCACCATAACAGTCACAGATTTAATAGGTAACTTACTTTCTAAAAGAAGCATAATTATCGGCGAAGTGATGTAATAAGGAAGGTTTGCAACAACAGCAATTTCCATACCCTTGCATTTTTCTTCGATTATTTTTGCCAGATCCGCCTTCATAACATCTTCATTTATAATTTCAACATTGTTAAAATCCGAAAGTGTCTCATCAAGCACCGGCAAAAGACGTTTATCAACTTCAAAGCTCAACACTTTCCCTGCCCTTTTAGCAAGCTCCGCAGTTAAAACGCCAACACCCGGACCAACCTCAATTGCACAGGTGTTTTCATCAAGTCCAGCCGCTTCTGCCATAGCAGGGCAAACCTCAGGGTCAACAAGGAAATTCTGACCCAAGCCTTTATTGAATGTAACTCCGTGCTTTGACATTACGGATTTTATAACATTTATATCTGAAAGATTTCTCATTTTTGCCTCCGAAACTCTTGAAAAAGAGGTTTAAGTAAGATAATATAATTATTATACAATTTGAATTTTCATTGTCAATACCGTAAGGTACAGGCTCACCTGTACCACGCAATTGCTATCTTCAGGAAGGATGATATTATGTCAATCATAAAAGATGCAAAATTTATTAAAGAAGCTGTTGATTTCGGCACAGTTGTTCCCGTTTTCAAAAAGGTTATCTGGCTTGATAAAAAAATCAACAAAGCAACTCTTTTCTGCTCTGCTCTAGGTTATTATGAAGCTTACCTTAACAGTCAGAGAGTTGGTAAATTTATTTTTGCACCCGGTTGGACTACCTATGGAAAACGTCTTCAATATCAGGAATATGACATTACACATTTAATGGAGGAATGTAACGTTCTTGAAATTGCTGTTGGTAATGGTATGCGTTTCCACGGCAACCCACACGAAAATTATGAAAGCATTACCTGTAAGGAAACTGCTCTTATTGCGGCAGTTAAAATAGATTATGCAGACGGCACAGAAGCTATTATTTCCACAGATTCAACCTGGGAATGTCAGAAGAGTAATATTCTTGACTCCCATGTTTACAACGGCGAAACTGTTGATTTTACTCTCAATACTGATGAAACTTTCGCTGTTAAAGAGCTCAACGATATAAATAAAGATATTCTTATTCCTACCGAGGGTGAAGAGGTTCGCGAAATGGCTACCCTTAGTGCAATTAAGCTTATTACAACTCCCAAGGGCGAAACAGTTATTGATTTCGGTCAGAACCTTACGGGCTATGTTGAATGGGTAGTACCCCAGAGAAAAGGTGCAGAGTTTACCATTTCTCACGCAGAAATTCTTGACAAAGACGGCAATTTCTATACAACAAACCTTCGTAGTGCAAAGGCTCAGGTTCACGTAACATCTGATGGCAATGAAAGGGTTTATAAACCTCATTTTTCATTTATGGGATTCAGATATATTAAGCTCGAAGGCTTTAACAAGGATGAAATTGACCTTGATAATTTCAAGGCTGTTGTTGTTTTCTCCGATATGAAGAGAACAGGCTATTTTGCTTGTGGCAACGATCTTATTCAACAGCTTTATGAAAACATTGTCTGGGGTCAGAGAGGTAATTTCCTTGACGTTCCCACAGACTGCCCCCAACGTGATGAAAGACTCGGCTGGACAGGTGACGCTCAGGTTTTTGCAAGAACTGCTTCAACTACATACAGAACTGATAAATTCTTTAAAAAATGGCTTCACGACCTTGCCGCAGACCAAAGAGAAAACGGTGCAATTACAGACGTTTGCCCCGACCTTATGAGATGGGAGTCCCACGGCTCTTCTGCTTGGGCAGATGCTATTGTTGTTGTTACTTATTGGGTTTACAGAACCTATGGCGATACTCAGGTAATCAAAGACCAGTTTGATGCTATGAAAAAATGGATTTTGTTTATGGAAGCAAACGGCTCAGAACGTGGTCTTTTCGACAAGCATCCTTACCATTTCGGTGATTGGCTTTCTCTTGATGCAGGCGACGAAGCAACAGGCGGACTTACAGATAAAAACCTTATCGGTACTGCTTACCTTGCATATTCAAACTCACTCTTTATTGAGATGGGTAAGGTTATCGGCGAAGATATGAGCTATTTTGAAGAGCTTTATGAGTTTACTGTTAAAAAATACAGAGAAACATATCTTGATACAGGCAAAACCGAGCACGAAACCCAAACCTCAAATGTTCTTGCTCTATACTTTGACCTTACAGATAAGCCCGAAAGAGAAGCAGAAAAGCTTGTTAAGGACATTGAAGCCTGCGGACATCTTAAAACAGGCTTCGTAGGAACACCCTATCTTCTTCACACTTTAACCAAAATCGGCAGAACAGACCTTGCGTATAAGCTCCTTTACAGAAAGGATTTTCCATCATGGCTCTTCCCTGTAACAAGGGGTGCAACAACAATGTGGGAGCGTTGGGATGGTATGAAGAAGGACGGCTCTTTCGCAACACCCGATATGAACTCCTTTAACCACTATGCTTATGGCTCTGTTGGTGACTGGCTCTATACAACAGTTGCAGGTATCGACAGCGACTTTGACGAACCTGCTTACAAGCATATTATTTTCCGTCCTCTTCCCTCAAAGGAATTAGGTTACGCAAAATCAAGAATTCTTACTCAGAATGGTGAAGTTATTTCTTCCTGGGAATACACAGGAAATGGTGATGAATGTAAGTTCAGCTTCACAATTCCCAATGGCTCACACGCAACACTTTACCTTGATGACGAAGAATACGAATTTGAAAGCGGAACATATAATACTGTTTTTGAATATAAGGGCTTCTAAAAAGTTATTCAACCCATCACAAAAGCTTTAACTTTTGTGATGGGTTGATTTTTAATTCATATACTTCTCCGCCTGAAGATTGAACATTTCGGCATATTTCCCGTTCAAATTCATCAATTCGTCGTGGCTTCCGCTTTCAATTATTTTCCCTTTTTCCAACATAAAAATCCTGTCTGCGTGACGAGTAGTTGAAAGTCTGTGGGAAATGAAAACAACTGTTTTATCTGTTGCCTCTGTCATCATAGCGTGGTTTAGCTCGTACTCTGAAACAGGGTCAAGATTTGCAGAGGGTTCGTCAAGAATTACATAAGGGCAAGCCTTGTAAAATGCCCTGGCAATTGCAACCTTTTGTTGTTCTCCGCCCGAAAGCATAAGACCATCTTCGTCAAACTCTCTTAAAAGAATCGTTTCAAGACCATTGGGAAGCTCTTTATCAAAGCCAACTGCTTTAAGAGCTTTCCTCACTCTTTCTTCGTCATAATCTTTGGAAAGAGCAACATTTTCTCCAACAGAAGCAGAGAAAATCTGAAAATCCTGAAATACTGCGGCAAAGCGGTCACGATGGGAAGCAACTGTTTCCTCACGAATATCCCTTCCACCAATTTTTATACTGCCATCCTTCACATCATAAAGACGTAAAAGAAGATTTGTAAGAGTAGTTTTACCTGCACCATTATAGCCAACAAGAGCAACCTTTTCATAGGGCTTGATTTCAAAAGAAATTCCGTCCAAGGAGTTTTTCTCATTACCCTCGTAGGAGAATGTAATGTTTTCAACGGAAATTGTTTCAGGTTTTCCGCACTGGGCAATATGAGTGCCGTCCTTTATATGGTTTTCAACCTTTAAGAATTTGCGGTATTTATCTATAATTTTTGAATGCTCTGTAAAACTTCTTGCACAACCAACTGTAAGATAAAGTATTCCCGAACCGATTTGAACCGCACCATTGAAGGTTGCAACAAAATCACCTGCGGACATTTCCTTTAAAACAATAGTTTTATAACCAATATAAAGGGTTAAAACAAGCATAAAGCCTATAACATTTATTGATGTACCTTGTAAAAAGAAAAGTGCATTAGTTTTCCTTGCATACTTTTTTTGAATGTCCATAATTTCATCTGATGCTTTGGTAAATCTCTTTTTCAAAAGAGGATATATACCACTTGTACGCAATTCCCCTGCATAGTCCTGTAAATAGAAAACACGTGCAAAATAATCTCCGACTCTATGTGCCTCGGTTATTTTTTCCCTTCGTTCTATCATAAGGTCGCCGGTATATTTCCCTATGGGTATGAAAATAACTGTTGACACAACCACAATAAGAAGTGCTATGGGGTCAATTGTAAACACAAGTGTACCAATGAGAATGAAGGATATAACTTCTTCAATAACACCCTTAATCATTGGGATTAGATATCGGATACTGTTAGAAGAATTTTCTACAGCGAGAATAAAATCCGCATAATATTCGGGATTATCATATTTTGAAAGGTCTATTGATGCCGCTTTCTTATAAAGCATCGACTGTAACCCTATATCAAGCTTTTCTCGTTCTCTGTGAGCAAACAATTCAAAAAATAGTGCATTAAAGAAATCGCCACCTACAAGCAAAGCAATTATAAGAATAAGACCGAACAGAATTTTTTGCGGGTTTCCCCCTGTGCTTACTTCGTCAATAACAAATTTAAGACCTATTACAGAAACAAGTCTTCCAGGCAGAGTACAAAGAATATGGAAAAATATTTCCCCGATAACAAGTCCCGGGCAAAGTTTAAACATTACGACTGTCATATACAAAAGGTTTGAAAATACGCCTCTTTCTGATTTCTGCTTTTTCATTCTGTAATCACACTCCCTTCCTTTTCTCTGTAGCTTGAAGCCTGGAGTGTAAACATTTCTGCATATTTGCCTTTCAATGCCATAAGCTCATTATGAGTTCCGCTTTCTTTTACAGTTCCATCACCAAAAACATATATTTTATCAGAAAAGACCGCACTTGAAAGTCTGTGAGAAATATAAATAACTGTTTTTCCTTTTGTTGCAGAAACAAGATTCTCGTACATTTTATATTCTGCAATTGGGTCAAGTGCAGATGAAGGCTCATCAAGAATTGCCAAATCAAAATCCTTTGCAAACATTCTTGCAGTTGCAACCTTTTGTTGCTCACCGCCCGAAAGCCCCGTACCTGTTTCATCAAATTCTCTTGTAATAACTGTTTTTTCCTTTTGTGGCAAACTATTTACAAATACATCTGCTCCGCTATTTTTGAGAGATGCAAAAACCTTTCGCTGTTCATTATCATTCTCAATTTCTTTACAAATAACATTTTCAGCAACAGAAACAGCAAAGACCTTATAATCCTGAAAAACAGTTCCAAACCTTTTGCGGAGTGCCTCAACATCATAATCACGCAAATTTCTGCCATTATAAAGTATTTCCCCACTATCGGGGTCATAAAATCTCAAAAGTAGCTTTACAAAGGTTGTTTTTCCCGCACCGTTTTCGCCAACAATCGCGGTTGTTTCTCCCTTTTCAAATTTTAAATTAAGATTTTTTAAAGTTGGTTTTTTTGCGTTAGGATATGTAAAAGTAACATTTCTGAATTCCAATGTTTCAAGTTGGTCGGGCAATATCGTTCCGCTAACAATTTTTGTTTCATATTCAAAAAATTCTTTTAAATTACCAAAATAAAGTGACTCATTCTTGACAATAGAAATTGCTTGTCCTAAATCATTGATAATATCACGCAGGTTACTCATAGCCGTCATAATAACAGAAAAATCTGCAAGTGCAAGATTTCTTTTAAAGGCATAGCGATATGTAGCGTACCCATAGGCAGATGCCACCGGCAACGCCTGACCAAAAAATCCACTCATAACTTCATAAAAAGCAATTTTCCAGCCATATTTCTTGATTATTTCACGATTTTTTGCCACAGCATCAGAAAATCGTTTGTGAAGAACATGGAACACCCCCGATGTTCGTATATCTTTTGAATATTCCTTCAAATAAATAATTCTTTTTACATAGGCTTTTGAACGCTTATGTACCGTCATTTCCTTATCTTTTTTAACTTCAACTTTCCCTTTTAGTGCCTGTGCCGCAACAACAGGAAGCATACACAAAAGAATAAGTAATATTTTAGGGTCAATTGATACCACATAAGCCACAATGAAAATGCCTGTAAACGAAGCAACAAAAATGCTTGAAAAATAATAAATAAACATATCGTAATGAGATTCTGAAATAATTTCTGTTGCACGTTTATATTTATCAAAAAAGTTGGGGTCTTCAAAACAAGCCATATCTACACTGACTGCTTTTTCAAATATTTTTTCATTTAAATTCTTATAGAGCTGTTTAAACTTTACACTTAACACATAATTTGAAAAGCTTTGAATAAATTTTGCAAGAACTCCTGCAACAACAAACATTATTACTGCAAATACAAATGCTTTAAATGGTAAACTTTTTTCAAGCACCTGTAAAATCACCCGCAAGAATAAAATTTCCTGAACAAACGCTGTGAAAAACCAAAAACATCCCATTGCAAGAATTTGGACAGTAAAATACCAAGGACAGCACGCCCTGATGATTTTTACTGCAAAAAGAATATTTTTCAAGGTTTCAAATTTTTCTTTTTTCGTTTCTTTATTTTTTATCATAAGTCCTCCGTTAAATTTTCGGCAAAATGTTAACGACTCATTTTACCTTGTTGGGTTAATTCCCGGAGTTTGTGTGTCGGCTTCTGAGGTGAGAGGGACTCATAAACCATTTCGTTTCCTGCCTGTTTTACATTAAAAATAAAAAATCTCCGAAAAGCGTTAACTTTCCGGAGAATTGGCATATATAAATGCAAATGTCAGCAGGAAGCGGACACAATAACCGGATTGTTTTTTCTTGTTCTAACCATTTTCATCATTATGTCCAGCTCCTTTCTTTAATATTTTTATTTGGGTTAATTTTTGCACCGACACGGAGTGCTACTTAAAGGTAGCACATAAATTCAATTTTGTCAATAATTGGAAATAAAGTGAACGATATAAGTGTAAAGTTGAAAATGGCAAGTGGCAAGTTTCGGGGCTGCGACGCATTTTAATCTTCGCAATTATTTTTTCTTCTACGATACATTTTTATTAACTCGAAATTTTTCATCTATATTTTGCATTTTTTATAAATATATGTTATTCTTTATTGGGTGATAAATATGACTAAGCTTAAAGAAAATGATGTTATTCTCTTTCAGGGAGATTCCATAACTGACGGAAACAGAGGTCGCCATTCCGACCTTAACCACGTTCACGGACATAGTTATGCATATATTGTTGCAGCGGAGCTTACTGCAGATAATATTGAGAAAAATATTGAATTTATAAACCGTGGTAACAGTGGTGACAGAATTTGTGACCTTTACGGAAGATGGAAGGAAGAATGCCTTAATTTAAAGCCCACAGTTCTTAGTATTCTTATAGGTATCAACGATATGATTTTTAACTGGGAACACAAATCAGGCTCCGACCCTGACAGATATGAAAAAATATATCGCTTTCTTCTTGACGAGGTAATTGAGCAAAACCCTGATACTCTTTTAGTTGTTATGGAACCATTTTTCGGTGACAAAAAAGAACCCGAGCTTGATGAATATTTTAAAGCAGGAATTGGTGCATATCAGGAAAAGGCAAAAAAAATTGCAAAGGATTATAATGCAATTTTTGTTCCTTTACAGGATTTGTTTGATTCTTACAGAGACAAAACTGATATCTACAAGCTTCTTTGGGATGGTGTTCACCCCACAACTGCAGGGCATTACCTTATTGCACAACGTTGGAAAGAATGTGTAAAAGAAAAACTTGAAAACAGATAAAGGAGCTTACAATGAAAAAATTTTTGAAAATATTTTTCTGTGTAATTCTCGTAATTGTTATTGGTTCTGCCATTATAATTGGTCCCTATGCAATCAGTTTTTTGCCTTTTAAAACAGATGAGGATTTTGACATGCATATTTATGATTCAAAAAATCCTGTTTACACAGATGGGAAACACAAAACTTTCACTTGTTCTGAAATAGATGAAAACACACCCGGACAAAAATATACAATTGATTCTCCTCGGGTCGGTTGGTTCAACTACTTTGGAATAAGATATTGTGCCGATACCTATTTTAAGGGTACACTTTGCTATTCAACAGGACTCACAGAAAAAACTGAAGAATTTTTCTTGGAACCCTCCTGCGAAGATATTTTTGCAGAAGAAACAAAATATACGGATTTCTATTCTTTTATTGATAACTGTCTTGCAGGGACAAAAGCAAATAAATTAAAATGGATTACTTTTGAACCTTTAGATGACAATAAACATGGTGTAATACGTATTCAAAAGGTTGCTCTTTTCAATCGTGAAATTCCCGAACAGGAAATTTTCATTGAAAATGACACCCACAAACTTGGTATAGACTTGCTTTGGGGCGGTGCATTGAGCTATCTTGAAGATTTGAATTCCAATGTTCAGGCAGTTTCTGTTGACGGTCAGATAAAAGTTGATTCCAACGCAAGTGAACGCTACAATGCAGAATCAGTTAATAACAATGTTAATCTTATAAACAGAAACGATACTGGTCGCCTTGTTCAGCAGTCCTATTACGGCACTCTTGATTACGACCACGGAGTATATATGGAAAATGACTGGCGATATAATCCCGTTCAGGGTGGTAATCAATTCAATGATGCAAGTAAGATTGTTGATTTGAAAGTTACAGAAAACAGTATTTATATAAAATGCCGGCCTCTTGACTGGGCAAAAGAAAAAGAATATATCACTCCCTCATATATGGAAGCAACATATTCTTTAGAAAAAGGTGCAGTTCACGCAAAGTGCAGATTTATTGATTTTTCAGGATACCCTGAAGCAGAATGCACTCAGGAAATCCCCGCCTTTTACTGTATTGAACCGCTTAATAATTTCGTTTATTACAAGGGTGATAAGCCTTGGACAAACGACAAACTTACAAGCGAACCCGACCTAATTTTCTGGCCCGATGCAGGTTATCCCAATTTTTATTCAAAGGAAAACTGGGCAGCCTTCACAGGTGAATTTGAGGACAGTTTCGCAATCGGTGTTTATGTTGATAACGAAGAAGCTTTCCTTGCGGGTGTTTATGAACGTGAAAAAACCACTAACGAAGACCCTTCAAGGGATGTCCCCACTTCCTATATCGCAATTGTAAAAAACAGACTTTTTAAAAGCTTTGACCCTTATGAATATGAATATCACCTTGCAACAGGTGATACCACAGAAATAAGAAACACTTTTGAAAAAATAGATAATAAATAAAAAATGTTCCCCGTTGAATTTTCCAGGAAATTCAACGGGGAACTATCAATTAGTGTTCAAGTACCCAACCATTTTCTACTACATCGTAATAGTGATTTTCAAGATTAGCCTTACCTGCAGAATTGATTGTTATTGTTGTTCCGCCAATCATATCATCTCTCCAGTAACTACCGAAACCGGATTTAACTGCATATGCAAGGGTAATACCCTCATAATTCACATAATAATCGTTAACATGGTCGTGACCTACAAGCATTGTTTTTGTGCTACCAAG